>JAAOIK010000021.1 GCA_015163855.1 Pseudobdellovibrionaceae bacterium | reverse complement strand
AAAATGGATAAAATCTTTTTTTGCAAATTTGTCTCTATAGCACTGCCACTTAAAGCACTTTTAGAATCAAATTGGTTTACAATAATTTGGCTAACCTCTTTAGGAACAGCCTCTAGTGTAAGTTCTTTTAATTTCCGCTTGGTAGCGGCAATCGATAAAGGATCAGCTTGAGTGACTAACAATAAAGCATGAGAATTGTTAATCACTTGATTTTGTAATTCTAAAAAATTACTTCCTAAATCAATCACAATAAAATTATACTGGCTTTTTAGTGACAACAGATATTGTAAAAATTGAGAACCCGAAACAGTTAATTTTTTTTCTGAACTAAGCACGCTGGGTAAAAAAAACAAACCAGAGCTATGTTTTACAATAGCTGTGTTAATAGGGCTTGCAGAATTAGTAACTTCTTGTAAAGAGTTAGTAGGTCGTACACCCAAAATAGTATTTAAATCGCCACAGTTATAGCTGTCTAAATCAATTAACAAAGTTTTGCTATTAAGCTCTTTGTGTAAACTAATGGCCAAGTTAGCCGAAAGGGTACTTTTTCCAGCCCCACCTTTTCCGCTAGAAATTGCTATAATAAAATTGTTGTTAGTACTGCTCATATTAGTTATTGCTTTAGGTTAAATTTCTTTTTTATTTTTTCAGTGCCGGCACTCGCAGAGCTTTTTATTATTGGAGTTATAAACACAACAAACTGGCTTTGCTTTCTGCTAAAGTCTTTAGAGGCATGTAAAGGTAAAATAGGGTTTCTAACAGATTCGGCAGGTAGTTTATTAAAAAAAGTTCCCGACTCATTAGAAATTAATCCTGCTATAGCGGCACTATGTCCGTTGCGTACTACTAAGCTAGTTTTTATATTGTGCCCTGCAGTTAATGGACCTGCAGCACTTTTACTAATTAAAGAATTAACTTCAAAACCTATTTTTAGCTGAATACTATTAGAAGACGAGCTAACAATAGTAGGGGTAACATTACTTTTTAAGCCAACCTTTACAAAACTGGTACTGATGTTTTCGCCAGCTCCCGAAAGATAAGGTATTTGAGACTCGGAATTTAGTGATCCATTTACGCCGTTTTCGGTAATAATGCTTACACTTTTTAGCACACGAGCATGTCCATGTTCTTTTGCCCAGTTTAACTTTGGAAGTAAATTACTAATTGTGGCCGTTAAAGTAGAGGCGGTGCTTTTTCCTAATCCCAAATCTAGGCGTGTGTCAGAAGACAGGCTTGGCCTCCAGCTAAAAGAAAAACCTTTAGCATAATCTTTATTCATTTCTACATAGTGAAAAACTAATTGAATTAATTTTCTCTTTTTTACTGGACGGGGAGGTATTTTTACATTTATTAAATCAATAATATCTAAGGTTTGTCTTTTTTGCACTTTGCCACCATCACCTTCGTTTAATATAATGTCAGGTACATAGGTTTGCGCCAGCAAAATGGCTCTTTTTTTATCAGCTAAACTAGATACAACACCCTCTAAAAGAAATTTTCCATTAATAGCGCGAACATGCACTTCGGGGTTGTTTATAGCTCTTTCTATTAATTTAGCAATTTTGTTTTGTGCTAAAGAGCTAAGTGTAACTAAAGAACTAGCTTGGTCACCGTATTGTTTAATAACACTCAAAATACGATTCATGTCTATGGGAATTAAAATTTCACCATCTACAACAACAGTGTTGTTTATAATTTTAATATTAATGCCTTCAATGTCTTTTAGTAAGCTTTGAATGTCTTTTGCAACTTTATGTAAGTTGGTTTTTTTAATATCAATACGAAATTCATAAATGACATCGCCAGACTTAGGGCTTCTTACAAATAGTGTTCCAATCCCTGTTTTTTTTGGATAAATTCTTAATAATTTTCTTTTAGGGTTATATTGCAAGCTTAATAAAGCGCGGTAAGTCCCCCCCTTAGAAAAAGTATTTCCAGCCTTCGGAATAAGCACATCTCTGTAAACCCCCACCGATAAAGATAGGTATTTTATAGGATGCTTTTTTGCTGTTGCTAATTCTAAATTAGAAAGAGACAGGAAAATAACAGAGATTAAAAAAAGGAAAATATTTTTTTTGTACATAAATAAGTTTTTATAAATTTATAAATCCACCAGTTTTTGGTTTTGGTTTTGGTTTTTTAAATTGAGGAACTCTTGCTGGAGCTCTTTGCCTTTTTACAGGTTTAATTCTAACTTTTGAAATTCCTAAAACATTATTAATTAAAGTAGTAGGGATACGGAATTTTACATGATCGCTTGGATGCCTTAGCGTCATAAATAACGACCCTGGCGAGGTAGATAAAATATATACTAAACCTTGTGCTTCTTTTGGAGAAACTTCTACGGTAATAGTATCAAAGTTAGTATCGTTTGAAATATTTTTAATATATTCATCTCCACCTACTTTTTCGTAAAGGCGAGGTAGTTCGTTGGTTACTCTTAGGCCAGTAGCTAAAATAATTACATCTTGTAAAATTGTTTTTACTTCTTTTTTTTGTGTTCTTCCTTGTCCAACATCTAAGGCTGCTAATAAATCAATTCTGTCTCCCGGTTTAATAAGCTTTGCCACCCCTCTAACTTTATCCACAGGAAGGGTAATAGCTCTTTTGTTGGGAGCTACTTGTAAAGACAAGCCGGTTACAGGGCCAGGCTCAATAATTTTATTTTTTAAAATTTGTTCATTAGCTTGAATAGGGGTTAAAGCCACCAAGCCAATAGCATGATCGGGGTTATTAAGTGCTCCAGGCTCTATAAAATCTAATGGACGCTCTACGATTTTCAGCATAGTTTCGTTAATAGTTTCCATAGCGTTAATATGTTTTGTGGCAATAACCACTCGTTTTTTTAATCCAAATTTTTTAGTAATTTCTGCACTTTTTTCTTGAGTGTAACTATAAATTAAAAACACAGAAAATAATCCAATGGCTAAAGATATCCATAAATTTCGGGTTTCATTATTATTCATTACAACTCCTTATCGTTTTTAACTTTTCCGTTACTACTTAAGCATTAATTATTAACTGCAGTCTGAAAAATTTAGGCACATACCATAAATACTTCTTATCCAAATTTCTTTTACGCCAGTTGTTTTTTCTCGACTTTCTGAAAAAATAAAACTATGTCTGTGCTGTTCTTGTATAGAGTTAGAGGCTTTAGCTTGAGAGGGAGAAAACTTATTATAGTTAATGCTTAAAGGGTAAAAGTTGGCTACATTATTTGTTCTACTAGGTTGAGTTACTCCATGTATGCGCACACCTGTTTTGTAATAATTAATGGATTCTTTGTAAGGGTTTCCTGTGGCTAGTTCTTGATCGCGAAAATAAGTAAGGTCTGCTCTATTTCTAAAAGTTTCGAAAGCATAAGTTCTTGCGCCAATGGAGGATAAAATGCCGGAATGTACGGCCATAAAAAAGCCCCACATATTTCCTAAAATAGTCATAAAAATAATTACCAAAGGTAGCGTTTCTACAATGGCGCTTCCTTTTTTGTTCTTTATTATTTTAGTAGCATTTTGTTTCATAATTTCCTCTTCAAAGTCTTTTCGACGGATTGTGAAGAAGACTAAAGGGAGGAGAGCTAGATATTTAGCTAGTTTTTTCTTTAAGAAAAGAAAAAAACTGTTTTGTTTTGAGACAGAAAAAAGGGGGTTAGCAGCCGTTGTCAGACAGGTTTACCACCGTGCAATTGCCGCAAAGGCTCTTTAATTTTTTTGAACGCTCTTTTTGAAAGTCTTGGCATTCTTTTGTAGAGGGCTCGCGACCTAGAAAGGAGGAAACTTTGGTTTTAAACCCAGACTCTTCTTCGCCTTCGGATTGCGTACGACCAATTAACGGAAGATTAAAGGCTAGAAGCTTGGAGACAAATGGGGTAGAGGCCCCAGTAAACATTTGCACTTGGCCCAAGGCATGGGTGGTGTATTGCTGATTTTGACTTCCCGAAATAATAATTTCTGTGGAGGGGGCTATTTTAAACCAAGCTAGGTTTTTATTGTTAAAGAAGTGGCTCCAAACGGGGTGAGTTTTTAATGTATTGTATTGTAGTTCGGCTCGCTGTCGTTGCATTTTTTCGCTGGTGTGGGAGGCGTAGTAAGACCTCGCCGCACTAAAGGTAATATATTGAGTAATTTCAATAAAACTTAAGGTAAAAGATAAGGCTAAAATTAAATAAGTTAAGCCCATCACTATTAAAAAAGAAAATAAATAATCCACACTAATCATCCCTTTATTAGAGAAGGCCTTTTGTAAAAAAATATTTTTATTAATGCTTTTCATACATTTACTTTGAAGGTTTATTAGAAGCGTGTCGGGATATGGAATTAGGGTGAATAAGGCTTTCTTCAGAAGTTTTTTTAATATAACCATGGGTAACCACACTGCTAACCTGCTTCCACGGGGTAGAAATTAACGACTGTACAATGGCTTTGTCTTTAAAAACTTTAACCACCACACTAAGTACTCCTAGCAAAAGGCTTATTAGTAAAATACTTTCTACAACGGCTTGCCCAGAGTTTTTTACTATTACTAAGGATTTAAATTTCATAATTTTCCTTTAACAAAGTGTTTTAAAACAAAAAATTTATAAAACGAAACTTTAGCACAACCACAGAGCTCCAAGAAAAAAACAAAGCTACGCTAAAGGGAATACTATGTAAGTTTTTATTATCTTTTAAATCTTTAAAGTGCATTAAATTAGAAAATAAAGCGGGCAGTTGTCCAGACACCACAATTTGTGCTAACCCCAAAAGGCTGGCCCATATAAAAGAAAAAAGAAACAGTTGAAATAAAATTAAAGGGCTTAGAACCAACGATAACAAAAGTAATAATTTTAAATCGCCTGCGCCTATAATTTTTGATAATACAAAGGGCAAAACTACAATAATAGATAAAAGAATAGTAATTCCTGATCGCATTAAATGTTGCAAAAATTCAGCCCCCCCTAAGTGCCAAGCTAGTAAGCCTAAGGTTACGGGAAGTAAAATTAGTAAAAGTTTATTATGTATTTTACGGCTAGCAATATCATCAACCACGGCTAGTAGTAAAATTCCTCCAGACAATATGCTAAAAAAAGAGAAGTCATACATAAGGCATCTTAAATAAAAAAAACGGCTTTGCCAAATTTACTCGGGCTTAAGCCAAGTGGGTAGAGGGGTATCACCTTTGGTTTTATCCACAAACTGATAGCCCGTTGCAATATTTCTTTCCACTCGAGAAGCCAACACAGGGCCTGCTGTGGAAAAAATTCTTACAGGACCATTTTCTCCTAACAAAGAAGTTAGAATAATGGTGGCATATAAACTTAAAAGTAAAATGAGTTCGGTAGTCATTTTTTAAATAATAGTGCTGGTCGTTTAGCTCTGCTGAGTTTTTTATTGAAAACCATTTATGCTTGTTTCAAGCGAGCCCAACTTACCTTCTAGCGCCGTTGTAATTTTATCTTTAAATAACACAGCCACTGCAACAATAGCCACCAGAATTAAAATATATTCCGTAGTACCTTGGCCAGATTCATCGTTCACAATTTCCATAAACTTGTTTTTAATGGTATTAAATATTTTCACTTTAGCCTCCTTATGGCTTACATTGTATAAACTTTACGGGTAAGGAAGAAAGAAACTTTAATTTTCTTTTTAAGAAAACAAAAATTGAAAAATAGAGAAAAATATCAAAGACATAAGCGCTCCTGCGGGAAGGGTAATTATCCAAGATAAAAAAATCTTATTGATCATTTTGGTGTTAATTGCCTTAATGCCTTTGGCTAGCCCTACGCCCAGAACTGCCCCTACTAAAGTATGTGTAGTAGAAACGGGGATGCCCGTGGAGGACGCAATAACTACGGTTGTGGCAGCGGCTAGTTCTGCAGCAAAGCCTCGACTAGGGGTTAGGTGAGTAATTTCTTTTCCTATGGTGGCAATAACTTTATGCCCATAAGTTACTAAACCCAAAACAATCCCCCCTCCGCCAATAAGTAAAATCCAAGAGGATAAGCCGCTTTGGTTTCCAGTAATTTGTAGATTATTTATAACGCTATAAATCGCAGCCAAAGGTCCGATAGCATTGGCCACATCATTAGAGCCGTGGGCAAAAGCCATAGCACAAGCAGTGATTAACATTAGCGATGCAAAAATTTTTTCCATTTGTTTTTCTTCTTCTGCATGGCTTAGGTTTAAAGCTTTGGTGGCGCTCATTCGCTTTTTAGAAAAGCGTAAATTTTGTATTACAAAACCAATGCCCATAACAAATAAACCAAAAAAAGCAGCCAGCAAGTAATTGGTGTCAGAGGAAAGTTGCCAACCAATATGTTTAAGACCTTTAAATAAAGTCACTAAGGCTACCACAAAGCCCATTATAAAAGTGTAAACAGGAGTATATTTTTTGGCATTTTCTAAGGGTTGGTTTGTGTTGATAATAAAATATTGTAAACTTTTATAAAACAAAAAAGCTAACGAACCTGCGGTAAGTGGTGATATCACCCAACTTAGTATGATGGTTCCCACTTTGTTCCACGCTACGGCATCAAAACCTATCCCTACCGATCCAAAACCAATAACTGCTCCCACAATAGAGTGGGTTGTAGACACAGGCCAACCATAAGAGCTTGCTATAAGTAGCCAAATGCCTGCCCCCAGTAAAGAGGCGAGCATTCCATAAACCAAAAATTCAGGATTTTGTATAAAAGCACTAGTGTCTAAAATACCTTTTCTTATTGTGGAGGTAACTTCGCCACCGGCTAAAACAGCACCCATAAATTCAAAAATAACAGCAATAAAAATGGCCTGTTGAATGGTAATGGCTTTTGAACCAACCGATGTACCCATGGCGTTGGCCACATCATTAGCTCCTACACCATAAGCCATGAAGAAAGAAAAAATAATAGCTAGCAGTAAAAAAAGGTTTCCGTGATTGGCTAATATTTCCATTTTAAAGCTTTATTTTTAAAGAGTTTTGACACCTGCATTTTTTTGTTGTGTATCTTTGTGTACATGCTTTAATATAACTATATATACAAAGGAGCGAAAGGTGAAAGCAATTTTTTTTATTATTTTTTTATTGTCTGTATCTGCCTGTGGGGTGCAAAGCATTCCTAAAGCTAAAAATAAAGTGGCGTCACAGTTGGCAGAAATTAGTAATCAGTACAAAAGGCGCTTAGACTTAATTCCCAATTTAGTTAAAACGGTAAAAGGTTATGCTGGGCATGAAAAATCCACTTTGCAAGCAGTGGTAAAGGCAAGAGCCTCGGCAACTCAAGCAAAAATAGATATCAATAATTTAAACCCTGCACAAATTAAAAATTTTCAAAAAGCTCAGGCGGGGCTAGGGCAAGCTTTAGGAAAACTTATGGTGGTGGTAGAAAAGTACCCCAACTTAAAAGCCAATGCTAACTTTTTAGACTTACAGTCGCAATTAGAGGGAACAGAAAATCGCATTACCGTTGCTCGCCAGCGTTATATTAAAAGCATTGAAAGTTTTAACAACTTAGTTAGCGTTTTTCCTAGCAGTCTTACCAACAGTATGTTTTTTCATTACCAACCACTTCCACAATGGCAAGCTGACGAAAGCGCTAAAGAATTAAAAAAAACGCCTAAAGTTCAGTTTTAAGAAAAGGGAAAATTTTGTTTATTTTTAGGGCATTTTTTGTATTACTAGTTTTAAATATTTTTTCTACCACTAAGGTTTTTGCAGAAAACTTTTCTGTACCTAAGTTTACCTCCTCGGTGGTAGATAAAGCCAATTTTTTACCTCCCTTTACTCAAGATAAATTGCGCGCTATTTTTTCTATCTTACAAAAGCAAGGCATAGCACAGTTGGCTTTTTTAAGTGTAAATAGTTTAAATGGAGAAAGTTTAGAGGAAGCTAGTATTCGTGTAGTAGACCAATGGAAATTGGGTGATAAAGAAAAAGATAATGGTATTTTATTATTTTTTACAAAAAAAGAACGCAAAGTGCGAATAGAGGTGGGCCAAGGTTTAGAGGGTGTATTAACAGATGCCAAATCTTCTCAAATTATTCGCCAAGTTATTGTGCCCTTAATGAAACAAGGAAAAACCAACGAAGCAACTTTGTATGGGTTATACGCTATTGTAGAAAGCATTAGCAATAAAAACATAGCTAAACAATTATTTGGCAACTCGTTTTCTTCGCACAAAAAATTAAGAAAAAAAAAGAAATCCTCTTTTTTATTTGTTATCTTTTTATTATTTTTTTTAATGGGAGGTAGAGGAGGCTTCTTTTCTTTATTTCTAATTTCTCAACTAGGCGGTCGCAGTTCTGGTTTTGGAGGCGGCGGCTTTGGTGGAGGCGGTTTTGGAGGCGGCGGCGGAGGTGGATTTAGCGGAGGGGGAGCTTCGGGCTCTTGGTAGCTAAGCCTGTTATAAGTTTTTAAAAAAAGTAGTAAATAAAAAGGGATTATTTATCATGGCGGATTGGAAAAACATTGCATGGATTAAAAAGTACTTATCAAAAAACGATTTTGATAAAATAGAAAACGCAGTAAAGCAGGCAGAGCTTTTAACTTCGGGGGAAATTGTTCCTATGGTTGTTAAAAGCAGCTCTACCGTTGGGCATGTGCCTATTATTTTGTTTTTATTATCTTTGTTGCTGGTTAGTTTGGCTAGGCCCTATTTAGAATTACACTTTCCTTCTTATTGGTTGTTAGGTGCTTTACTTTTTATTTTAGTTTTTACTAAAGTATTATCTTCTTTTAATAGTGTGTTACGATTTTTTACTCCTAAAAGTGATCAATCTCAACAAGTGTTATTACGAGCTCAATTAGAACTGCACACCGCTAACATAACAAACACTAAAGACCAAACGGGAGTTATAATCTTTGTTTCTTTATTAGAAAGGCAAGTTTGTGTGTTGGCAGACAAAGCCATTAGCCAATATTTTAAAAAGAAAGATTGGCAAGAGGTGGTTAATTTAATTATAAAAGGTTTAAAAAACAATAATATGGCCCAAGGTTTTGAAGAGGGCATTTTAAAATGCGGACATTTATTAAAAGATAAATTTCCTATTCAAAAAAACGACATTAACGAGCTAGAAAACTGTTTAATTATAAAGGAATAAAAGGGAATTACACAAATATGTATAACTTATTGTATGAATTGCCGTATTTTGATTTTCTTATTACCCTTATAGCTAGTGTATTTTCTGGGTTAGTTGCTCGCATTGCTTTAAAAGTTTTTTTTAAACTTTTAAAAAAACTAAAATACTCAGTAGACCAAAAGCTTTTAGACCAAGTTTACAAACCTTTATCGTGGTTATTGTTTTCGTTAGTTTGGATATTTTCTTTACAATTTTTAAGTTTATCTTCTGCAATTTTACCTTTATTTAAACTAGGGTTTAAGCTTTTATTTAGTGTTGCAGCGATTTGGTTTTTTTATTCTTTCTCTTATGTTGTATCAGAAGTATTAAGCCTGTGGGCTAGTAAAACAGAAAACAATTTAGATGACGAGCTAGTTCCTTTATTTTCCAAGTTACTTAGAGTGTCGATTGTGCTTTTAGGAAGTTTAATGGCTTTGCAAAACATAGGGGTAAATGTAATGTCAGTGGTCGCTGGTTTAGGCCTAGGTGGTTTAGCCTTAGCTTTAGCCGCTAAAGATACGGCGGCTAATTTATTTGGCTCTATTATGATATTATTAGATCGCCCTTTTAAAGTGGGTGATTGGATTGTTGTGGATAATTTTGAAGGCACTGTAGAGGCCATTGGTTTTCGCTCCACTCGTTTAAAAACCTTTTATCAATCTAGTATTATTATACCCAACTCGGTTGTTGCTAATGCAAGCATTAACAATATGCAAGACCGAAGTAGCCGACGCTTAAAATTTCATTTAGGAGTGTCGTACTCAACCACTCCCGAACAAATAGAAGCATTTATGGAAGGGATAAAAAATATTATTTTAGCTCAAGACAGTACAGATAAAACATTATATTATGTGGCCTTTAATGAGTTTGGTGATTTTAGTTTAAATATTTTAGTGCAATGTTTTTTTCAAGTAGCAGACAGAAAACAAGAGTTAAAAGCTCGCCGCATTTTATGTATGGAGATATTACGACTAGCTCACAAATTAAAAATAGACTTTGCCTTTCCTACGCAAAGTTTGCATGTGGAAAGTTTTCCAGAAAAAAAGTCTAATAACACAAGCCCTTTAAGTCGTGACGAAATGATTAAAGAGTTAGGTGCGTTTTCTAAAGGCGGATCAGAATCTAAACCACAAGGTTTAGGCCTTTATAATGATTAAAGTGCTATTTTAAAAAATATTATAAAGCATTAGTATTATTTATTACAAAACGCTCTTGTACCTTTATAAGCATTCTTAATTATGTAGAAAATACAAATTCCCTGCCATTTGGCTTTTTTGGGAGCTTCTTAGATATATTGTTTTAAAGTTAGGCGATTTAAAAGCTTCCTTGCTTCATTTTGAAACAAGTTTTGGCCCGAAAATAGCTTATATACAGGTAAATAAACAGATCAAAGGATTACTATGAAATCATTTAAATCAGTTAAAGCACTTTTTTACCTAATTACAGGGGCGGTTTTTCTCTTCTCTATTAGTTGCAGTAAGGCTGGCACTGTTTTAAAGCCGTTAAATGAAAATATAAATACAGATAGTGTGGCTATTAATTTAGAAACAAATTCGGGCATAAGCCTTAAGGCGCGAAAAAATATTCTTGTAGAAGAGTTTGAAAAAGAAGGCGATTTTTCTTGTTCAGAAGTGGCCGATCGCTACTGGAGTATATTAAACAAATTTCCTTATATTGGAAATCGACCTGAGTTTAAAGAATTTTTCACTCCCAAGGTGTTAAACAAAGCTATTAAAGAAAATGTTTTTTTAAAACTAGATTTTAGAAAGATTTTTTTTACTAAAAAAGAAAGAAAAACATTATCATCGGCAAACAATGCCAATGTGGTGGAAAGCTTATTAGCCAACGATTGCACATGGTACGACACTATTTTTAAACTAAAGGCTAAAAAAACAGAAAAGCTAAAGGCTTGGTTAGATACTCCAGGTTTAAACACAAAAATATTTTCTCTTTTTAAAAAATTTCCTGCTTCTAAAAAAGGAGTTATTGCTAAAGGAAATCCTTACGGCGATTTACAAAGTATTCCTAGTTTAAAGAATTTTGAAACTTTTGAGCTGTTAAAACATATTCAAAAATCATACTATAATATAAAACAGTACTTTGTTAAGCATCCATACAAAAACTATAATGATAAAAAAGTGTTGAACGAAGTAGTTTTTAAATTAAAGCAATCATTAATTGTGTCGAAAAATACAAATGATAAATATCATAAATACTTAAGCACTATTGTGAGCTCTTTAGATGCCCATAGCCAATATCACAAACTAACTAAAGAAACTAGAGGCGATTTTCTTAGAAGCGAAGGCTCTGCAGGATTAGGGATAACGCTGTCTTGTTTTAAAGAGGGTTGTTTAGTGCATAAAGTGTTTAAAAAAGGCGGAGCTTTTGGAAAGCTAAAGGCGGGAGACTTTATTATATCAGCTAACTCTGTTAACAAAGCAGGCCTTTCTGAGAAAAAGTTTATTTCTATTCAGTTGAAAGGGGGGAAGGGCAGTGTAGTTAATTTAAAGATAATAAGAATAATAAATAATAAAGAAAAATCATTAGAGGTTTCTGTTACGCGTGACTTACTGCAAGCCAACAGATTTGATGCTAAGTTATTAGACGGTAACACCGCCTACATAAAGTTGGCTCAATTTTATAGAGCGGCCAATGGCTTTAGCTCTTCTTCGCAAGATTTTATTGGCGCTTTAGCCCAGTTAGATTCACAGGCAGATTCTTTAATTATTGATTTACAAAATAACCCTGGGGGTAGTGTTGAAGAAGTTGTTAATATACTGGCGGCTTTAACAGTTACTAAGGAAAGAGCGGTGGTTAATGAAAACCAGCAATGGAGCTGTGGAAAAGATTTAAGTCAAAGTGATACTGAGGATTCTGTGCAACTGACTTCAAAGGGTTTTTTTAAAATTCATAGAAAAAAGAAAAAGGTAGTATACGCAATGCCTATGTTAACCACTATGAATGCAGCTAAACAGTCTTCTACTCTGATCTTTTTTTGTGATACTAAGCCATACTTCCTCCAAAAGCCTATCGTGGTTTTAATAAATGAAGGTTCTGCTAGTGCTTCAGAAATACTATCTTTGGGTTTAAAAGATACAGGTAGAGCATTAATACTCGGCGCTAAGCATAGTTTTGGAAAGGGTAGCGGGCAACGCATTTTTCAAGATGATGCCTTAAGGATAACGACTTTTTTGTGGGGTTCTTTTTTAGGTACATCCATTCAGTGGAAAGGGGTGGAGTCAGATATTGTGCTACACTTTTCTGATAAAAAAAATGCTGAGGCAAAAAAATTAGCAGACAAAAAATTGCGACTAGAAAAAAACTTACCTCGAGCTTTACCACTTGTGGTAAAAATGGGATTACCTAGTATTTGGAAAGAGAATGGAGCAGTCATTTACGAAAGCTATAAAAAAGTACAAGAGTGGATACACAATTATTTGGCCAAGCCACTAAATAGATTAAGCCAAAGTAGACAAGTAGAAAAAATAAAAGAAATAGAGGCAGCTAAAGAAGAAAAAGATGAGAAAGATGAGAAAGAAGACGCTAAAGCTATGAATAAAATAGTGTTAGATGAAGCTGTTAATATTTTAAAAGATTGGAAAGCTTTAGGAAAGTATAGAAAAGCAGAAGGAAGCGTAGAAAGGCAGAAGGAAGATAAACCTTTGGAAGGTGTGGAAGTAGAAAAAAATTGGAACGATATTCAAAAAAATTAAAATTTCGATTTCTACAAAAAGCTACACATTAAATCTAAAAAATAAAATATCACCATCTTTAACTTCGTAAGTTTTGCCTTCAAGGCGAAGCTTACCAGCCTCTTTTACCGCCTGCTCACTTTTGTAATTAAATAAATCTTCGCAGTGATAAGTTTCTGCCCTTATAAAACCTTTTTCAAAATCGGTATGAATAACTCCTGCAGCTTCGGGGGCCGTATAGCCTTGCTTTATAGTCCAAGCCCTTACTTCTTTTTTTCCTGCAGTAAAATAAGTGATTAAACCCAGCATAGAGTAGGCTTTTTGAATAAGTAAATCTAGGCCCGATTGTTTTAAGCCTAAATCTTTTAAAAAATCTTTTTGCTCTTCTGGTTCTAGTTGAACAATTTCTGATTCTATGGCGCTGCACAAAGCTAAAGTTTGTGCGCTCTCTTGGTCGGCCATTTTTTGAACTTCTTTTACAAAGGGGTTGCTTTCACTATTTGCAATATCCTGTTCTGCAATATTGCAAATATATAAAACAGGCTTAAAGCTAATTAAATTCCATAAAAAAATAATTTTTTCTTCATCAGGGCTCCATTCCCCTTGTCTTACGGGCTGCCCCTGTTCTAATAAATGTAAAACCGTTTTCATAAGCTCTACTTCTTTTTTAAGAAAAGGGTCGTTGGTAGACCTTGCTTTTTTTTCACTTTTTTGTAAGCGCTTTTCCATGGAGTCTAAATCAGCTAACAGTAATTCTGTGTTAATAGTTTCTATGTCTCGGGTGGGATTAATATTTCCCTCTACATGAACAATGTTTTCATCTTCAAAACAACGAACCACATGTATAATGGCGTTGGTTTCTCTAATGTGTGATAAAAATTGATTTCCTAAACCCTCTCCCTTACTAGCTCCGGCCACTAAGCCAGCAATATCTACAAATTGTGTGCTGGTGGGAATATTTTTTTCGGGTTGTACAAATTGAATAATTTTTTCTAACCTTTCATCGGGAAGAGCAACAATTCCCACATTGGGGTCAATGGTACAAAACGGATAATTAGAAGCTTCGGCCTGTCCTTTTGTTAAAGCATTAAATAAAGTACTTTTTCCTACATTGGGCAAGCCCACAAGTCCGCATTGTAAATTCATAACTGCACACGCTTATTGTTAAAATGTTCTACTGTTTTAGTAAAGCCTTCGGTTATAAAATGCATTAAGCTGTTGTTAATGGATTTTAAAAAGCTTTCTAAAGACAAAAGCTCTTCGGGCAAAAATTTTTCTGTAACAAAATGACTAACACTGGTGTTGGGATTTTTTGGTCGTCCTATTCCGAGTTTTAGTCGAGCATAGTCTGTAGTACCTAGCTCTTGGTGAATATTTCTAATACCGTTGTGTCCAGAGTGACCATGGGTATTTTGGTATTTAAATCGTAGTAAGCCCAATTCTAAATCATCTTGAATAATTAAAATATTTTTTACAGGTATTTTGTAGTAATCGGTTAAAGCTTTAATGCTTAGTCCAGAAAGATTCATATAAGTTTGCGGTTTTGCAAAAAGAACACTTTTTCCAGCAACACTGGTTTTTAGTATGCCAGCTTGGCAGTTATTTTGAAACTGTAGTGGAAGTTTTAATTGATCTTCTATAAAATAATCTACGGCCATAAAGCCTAGATTGTGGCGAGTGTGGTTATATTCCGAAGAGGGATTTCCTAAGCCTGCGATTAAAAGCATAGTGATTTATAGTTTAAGCAAAAATTATGATTTTTTGCCTTGCTCATTGCCATCTTTTTTATTATCAGAGGCCTTGTTTTCTGAGGGAGCTTCTTTTTTTTCATCAGAAGTTTTTGCATCTGCAGAAGCAGGGGTGTCGGCAGGGCTAACGGCTTCGGAAACAACTTCTTCTATTTCTTCTTTCTTCTCTGCAACACTAGCTAAAGTGGTAGAAAGGTCTGTTAAAATTTTAATCCCTTTTAAATTTAGTTGTTCTACAGTGAAAGAGCTACCAGCGCTAAGAACCGATAAGTCTATTATAACAGATTCGGGAATATCAGCGGGAGAGCATTCTATGCTAATGCTTTTGTGTGCTATATTGGCTTCTAAATTATTTTTTTGTAATTCCTCTAGGCCTTCAAAAATTAAAGTTAAATCTACGGTAATATTTTCTTTCATGTTAAGAGCATAAAAGTCCATATGAAGAGGGTCTCTTTTTGTGGGATGAATGCTTGTGCTTTTGCAAAGTACTTTTAAACTGTTTAGTTGTTTGTCTTCAGATTGCAATTCAAAAATTTCATTATTGTATCGTGAGGCCGAGTATTTAATAGAATCTTGTATGCTAATAGAAAAAATTTTGTTGTCTGTTTTTGGTCCATAAACCACTGCAGGTACTCGTTTATCAATGCGAGTGGCTCTGGATTGTTGTCTGCCCGCATCTCTGGTAAATGTTTTGATTTTAATAAAATTGGCCATAAGTCATTCCTTAGTATAATAACGCAGTATTTTTTTACTCTTTTTCCTCTAAAGAGTCAATATTGTCGCAGTGAATATTAAAATAAGGAACTAATCGATTGGTTATTTTGAATATTATAAATGCTGTTAGCCACTAGTTCGCTAACAGACAGAACATGAATTTTTTTAGAAGCTCTTTTTAAAGGTATGGTGTCTGTAACAAAAACCTTAGTGAGTCCACTGTTTTCAATACGCTCTATGGCGGGGTCAGACAAAACGGGGTGAGTTCCCATGGCATACACGGCCTTGGCGTTGCTTTTTAACAAAACCTCTGTGGCTTGAGTTAATGTGCCTGCGGTGTCAATCATGTCGTCAATGATAATGGCTGTTTTCCCCTCCACATTACCAATAACCCGTAAGGCTTTTGCTTTGTTGGGGTTAATTCTTTGTTTATCAATAATGCCAAGGTTGCATTTTAATTTACTGGCAAAAGCCCGCGCTCGGCTTACTCCTCCTGCATCAGGGCTAATGACCACACAGTCTTCGCCAGACAAACCTTCAAGCTCTAGCCATTTTTCTGCTAAAACATTAACCGTAAATAAATTATCTACGGGGATGTTAAAAAAACCTTGTATTTGAGTGGAGTGTAAATCCACAGCTAATATTCTATTGGCTCCAGAACTTTCGCACAGTTGGGCCACAGCTTTAGCAGAAATAGGAGCTCGTGGACTTACTTTTCTGTCTTGTCTAGAATAACCATAGTAGGGCATAACCACAGTAATTTCTGTGGCAGAAGCTCTTCTTAGTGAGTCGAGCATTAAAAATAGTTCCATATAATGTTCATTAGCAGGGGGGCAGGTGCTTTGTATTACAAAACAACGGCAACCACGAACGCTTTCGTTAATTTCAATTTGAATTTCGCCATCGGCAAAACGAGAAATAGAACAATCCACAAGAGGTTTTTTAAGATGGTTTGCCACTTTTTTTGCAAATTCGGGGTTGGCGTTTCCTGTAAAAAGTTTAATTTCTGGTAGGTATTGTGGCATTTTTAGGCTTTGTCCAAAGGAAAAAAATCACCAATAAGGGATTTTTGTTTTT
>JAAOIK010000020.1 GCA_015163855.1 Pseudobdellovibrionaceae bacterium | reverse complement strand
TTAAAAAAGCTACAGTCAGGCCACTTTTTTAAATATATTGCGAAGGATGTTTTGTTTAGTTTTGTTTTTTTGTTCTTCAAAATAAATAAGATCATCTATTAATTTTTTATCTTGCAAGGTCGTTCTAACAAATTGTAGCCCATACCCTTGTTCACTTTTCCAAACTACTTTAGCCAGTATTTTTCTGTTTCGCTGGTTTAGCTTTATGTATAAATTAACATATTTTTGATCTTTGTGGATATCAACACCGCTGTTAAATAAAAACGCTCCAGTAAGGCTAATGTTGTGTAAGCTTCCTTGAGAGAAGTCTCTTTCATAGCTAGCTTTAAATAAAACAGCAATCTTTGTATGTGTGCGTGTAGCAGGCTTTTGATTATTGGTCAGTTGGTCTTTTTCCATTTTTATACTCATTTTAATTAGTTATACCCTTTTTTGAGGAGCTTATTTCCTCTTTTTTGGATAAGAACTTTTCGGATTTTTTTCTAAAAAACTTAATTTATTTTTTGTATTGACATTTTATAACGATATAAGGTTTACTAGACCGTATAGCAGGGTATTTATTGCTATAAAAATCCATCGAAAATCTTAATTAATTAAATCTAATAAAAAATAACACCTATAATAATATAGAGGCTTATATGTCAGATGATAAAGTAGTAGAAGAAAAAGCAAGCGCTACCGAAGATACGGGAAAGTCCGAAACAACTAGTGCTAAAACCAATTCTCAACCTGAGGCAGAAGGTAAAACTTCTACCTCTCGCAGCTTTAGAAGAGCAGATAACAAGCCTAAACCCAAGCCTAAATCTAATCACAGTAGAGGAAATAGCAGAAACTCTAATAATAAAAATCACAATGCTTATCAGCGTCCTGTGGAAATTGAAGAGGATGTGGATTTGTCCGATGTTAGTTTTACCGATGAAGAAAAAAAAGATTTTGATGCAAGAGTGTTGCGACAAAAAGATATTAAAGAGCTAACTGTACTTGCAGAAAAATTAAAAATTGAAAACCCAACAGGTATGCGTCGCCAAGACTTGGTTTTTTATGTTTTAAAACGCGCCTCTAGTTTAGGAGATATTTTTTGTGGAGGAGTGTTAGAAATTTTATCCGATGGTTATGGTTTCTTAAGGTCTTTAGATTATAATTATCTACCAGGGCCTGATGATATTTATGTTAGCCCCTCTCAAATTAGAAGATATGGCTTAAGAAAGGGAGACACCATTGTTGGAACGGTTAGAACTCCTAAAAGGGGAGAAAGGTATTTTGCTTTATTAAATGTCGAATTAGTAAACGCCGAAAAACCAGATAAGTATCAAAACAAAATATTATTTGATAACTTAACTCCTTTATATCCAGAAGAAATTTTAAGTTTAGAAACACTTCCTACCGAATATACTACTAGAATTGTAGACATGATGGCACCCATTGGTAAGGGACAAAGGGGTTTAATTGTTGCCCCTCCTAGAACAGGAAAAACGGTTTTATTACAAACGATTGCTAATGCAATTACTACTAATCACCCCGAAGTAAAATTGATGGTTTTGTTAATTGACGAACGGCCCGAAGAAGTTACCGACATGTCTAGAAATGTAAATGGCGAGGTGGCTAGTTCTACCTTTGATGAGCCTGCCAGTCGACATGTGCAAGTGGCAGACATGGTTATTGAAAAAGCAAAACGCTTGGTAGAGCATAAACAAGATGTGGTTATTTTATTAGATTCTATTACTCGTTTAGCTAGGGCGTATAATACAGTTACTCCTCCTTCTGGAAAAATTTTATCTGGTGGTGTGGATGCCAACGCTTTACATCGCCCTAAACGCTTTTTTGGAGCTGCCCGTAATATTGAAAACGGTGGTAGTTTAACTATTATTGCAACGGCTTTAATTGATACTGGTTCTAGAATGGACGAAGTAATTTTTGAAGAATTTAAAGGAACAGGTAACTCAGAAATTCAGTTAGACAGAAAGTTAATGGAAAAGCGAATTTTCCCTTGTATGGATATTAATAAATCAGGAACTAGAAAAGAAGATTTGCTAATCAAAGAAAAAGACTTAAATCGTTTGTGGATTTTGCGTAAAGTTTTATCTCCGATGAATGTTGTAGATAGCATGGAGTTTATTAAATCAAAATTAAAAGGTACTAAATCTAATCAAGAATTCTTAGATGGTATGGGTAAATAATTTTTTATGTTCAGCCGTCTTGAAGATTTAAAAATAGAGTTTTCTAAAATTACCGAACAGGTGCAAGACTCTTCTATTGTACAAGACAAAAAAAAATATAGTGAGTTAATGAGGCGGTTTTCCGAGCTAGAAAATTTATTGTCTGTATATAAACAGTATACCGAAGTTACCGAAAGCATAAAATCAAATATACAATTATTATCTGCAGAAAAAGAAGAAGAAATGCGTGCTTTAATAAAGCAAGATAATGTGGAATTAGAAAAGAAAAAAATAATCTTAGTGGAAGAATTAAAGCTTTTATTACTTTCTAAAGACCCCAATGATGATAAAAATGTTATTTTAGAAATTCGTGCAGGAGCGGGGGGTGATGAGGCCAGCCTTTTTGCAGAAGAATTATTTAGAGCTTATAATTTGTGTGCTTCTGGTAAAAAGTGGAAGATAGAAGTTATGTCTTTATCAGAAGGTAATTCGGGAGGGCTAAAAGAGGTGATTGCTTCTATTTCTGGCTCGGGGGTATATAGTTTTTTAAAATATGAAAGCGGTGTTCATCGCGTGCAAAGAGTTCCTAAAACAGAATCTCAGGGAAGGGTGCACACCTCAACTATCACTGTAGCTATTTTACCCGAAGCCACAGCGGTAGATATTAATATTAATTCTAATGATTTACGAGTGGATGTTTATCGTTCTAGTGGTAATGGTGGGCAATCGGTTAACACTACGGATTCGGCGGTAAGAATTACTCATATTCCCACAGGGGTGGTGGTTACTTGTCAGGACGGAAAGTCACAACACTCTAATAAAGACAAAGCATTAAAGGTTTTATATTCTCGCTTAAAGCAGGCCGAAGAAGAGAAGGCGAACAAAGAAGCCTCGGACCAACGCTTATCTTTAATTGGTACGGGAGACAGATCGGAACGCATTCGCACTTATAATTTTCCACAAATGCGTATTACCGATCACCGCATTGGTTTAACGGTTCATAAATTAAACGATGTTATCAATGGTGATTTTAACTGTTTAGTAGAGCCTTTAATAACTTATTTTCAGGCAGAAAGGTTAAAAAGCCAGTGACGGTTAAAGAGTTATTAAAACTGTCTGATAGTAAAATAGACCAACTTTCTTTTTCTGATTTAGACAAAAAAAATATAAAAAGGGATTGCAGGCATTTATTATCTGCTTTTGTGCCATGTCCTTTTAATCAATTACTGTTGTTTAATGAAACAAAAATAAAAAAAACCGATCAAGATATTTTTACTAAACAATTATCAGAGTTAATTACAGGAAAGCCTTTAGCCTATATTTTAGAAAAACAAAATTTTTATAAATCGGTATTTTTTGTAGATCATCGCGTGTTAATTCCAAGAATGGAAACAGAGTTATTAGTAGAAAGTGTGTTAAAGTATTTTTCTGCAAAAAAAAATCTATCTTTTGCCGATTTTGGTACAGGCTCGGGCTGTGTGGTTTTAAGTCTTTTAAAAGAGTTTTTTAATAGCACTGCTGCAGCTGTGGATTGTTCTAACCAAGCTTTAAAAGTGGCAAAGTATAATGCCAAAAAATTATCTGTAAGCGAGAGGGTAGATTTTCATCACTGCAGTGTAAAAAACTTTAATCCTTTTGTTGCTGACAAAAAGCTTGCCTATGATTTTATTACAGGCAATCCTCCCTATATTGCAGAAAATGCTTACATACACCCTTTTGTAAAGGCCTTCGAGCCCAAACTTGCCTTAATGGCCGGTAATCAGGGTTTAGAGTTTTTGTTGTCTTGGGCACAAAAAGCGGTAATTTTGTTAAAGCCTAATGGGTATTATTTTTTTGAGTTTGGTGATAATCAAAAAGACGCTTTAAAAGCACCATTAAGCTTGTTATTTTCACAAGTCACTTTTTTAAAAGATTTACAAGGCATTTATCGTGTAGCAATATGTAAAAAGTAAGTGAGTTGATGATAAAAGGGAGTAAGTTGTGGATTATTTTAAGGTACAAAAAACAGTAGCTTTAAATGGAACAATAAATGTTTCTGGAGCTAAAAATGCAAGCCTGCCTTTATTGTTTTCTAGTTTATTAGCCGAGGGCAAGCATAGTTTTAGTAATATTCCCAATTTAGAAGATGTGCATTTAAGTTTTAAATTACTTAGGTATCTTGGCTGTGAAATAGAAATTAATACCAAGCCCGTTTTTGATCAAAAAGCAGAGTCATTAAATAGTGTAACTATTACTGTGCCTAAAATATTAAAAAATATTGCTCCCTACGAATTAGTTAGAAAAATGCGGGCTAGTATTTTATGTTTAGGCCCTTTGCTAACACGCTGTTATCAAGCAAAAGTGAGCTTGCCTGGCGGTTGCGCCATTGGGTTACGGCCTGTGGATTATCATATCGAAGGTTTGCGTTTGTTGGGGGCAGATTTGCGTTTATTAGAGGGGTACATTGATGCCAAAAGTAAAGGGCCTTTAGTGGGCGCTAACATGGATTTGCAGTTTCCCTCTGTGGGAGCCACAGAAAATATTATAATGGCAGCTGTTTTGGCTGAAGGTAGCACTTGTATAAATAACGCTTCTGTGGAGCCAGAGGTTTTAGATTTAATTACTTATTTGCAAAAGATGGGCGCCGACATTAGCGTTTCTACTTTTATAGATGAAAAAAAGATAAAGAAAAATAAAATTACAATTAATGGGGTAGAAAAACTTAAGGCCGCGTCTCACAAAGTTATTCCCGATCGTATAGAGGCAGGAACTTTTTTAATCGCAGGGGCTATGACTGGTGGAGATTTATATTTACACAATGTTCAGGCCTGTCACTTAGGTGGTGTTTTAGAAAAATTAAAACAATTGGGCTGTACTGTTGAGGTAGATAATACTAAAGGCAAAGACAGTATTTATTTACATGCAAATAAGCCTGTCGTAGCTATGGATATTAAAACAGAAGTTTATCCTGGCTTTCCAACAGACTTGCAAGCGCAATGGATGGCAATGATGACACAAGCTAAGGGAAAGAGCCTTGTGGAAGAAAGCATTTTTGAAAATCGTTTTATGCATATTCCAGAATTAAACCGTTTAGGTGCTAGCATTAAAGTAAATAAATCCACAGCGATTATTTCAGGGCCTTGCTTATTAAAAGGGGCATCGGTTATGGCTACAGATTTAAGAGCCGGCTCTTCTTTAGTATTAGCTGGCTTAGTTGCCAGTGGAGAAACACAAGTACACAGAATTTATCATTTAGATCGAGGCTATGAATTTTTAGATCATAAGTTATCGTCTTTGGGTGCGCTAATTAAAAGATGCTCTTAATTTTTTTTTGCAGAATCTTGTGAATGGAAAAAAAATTAAAAACACATCTGGCACTTAGGCTAATTAGTTAGTATTTTATAATTGCATTTTCTGGAACAGCCATTGGCTTCGGCTTCGGCGTTAAAAAAACTTTGTTTGTTTGCAAAAAGCCATTTTGTGTTTGTTCAGAATTGCGTATTAATTGTTTTAAAGTAAAGGCTAAGGTTTGTGGAAGGGTGCGACCATTGTAATTGGCTTTAGCTAGAAAATAAATATTACTTTGCTCTAAGGCTTCTGTAGCTTGAATTAACAAAGTCATTTTAATTTGTTCTTGAGGAAGGGCAGAGCTAATTACTTTTTCTGTATCGCCACTAATAATTTTTATATTATCAGAATACCTCCACTGCAATTGAATATTTTTTAAAGAAAAGTTTTTGTTAGTAAATATTGCCTCTACTTGGTAAATAGATTTCCCTTCTTGTTTTTTTGCTTTTAAATTTAAGGCAAAAGGAGGGGTTAGTTTGCTACTAAAAGGCAGCTTTTTGTTAAACGGTACAGAATTACTAATTAAACTAGCTGCGGTGGTGTTTTCTCCGCAAAGCTCTGTTCCATCGGCAAAAAATTGAAATGCAGAAGCGTTAGAGTTTTTTGAAATCACCTCTATTAAGTAGCGACCTTTTTTTAAATTTGCGTATAAACATTGTTTGTAACCTTGGGTTGTGCACTGTTCATCACTGGTAGATTTTTTTTCATACATAGAAGACAAATTATTTTCCATGGAAAAGCGTTTGTTTTGAATATAAAACTTTATAAGGGGGTTATTATCAACATTAGTTTTAACAGGGTATTTTAAACCTAGTAATACAGGCCCTGCGCTACGATGATTATATTCTAAAACGCGCTTTTTTTGCAGCATTAAATTCTCGTTAAGGGTGGAGGTTTGCAGTTCTGTAAATTGCAGCGTAGGTGTTAAAGTATTACAGTTAGTGCTTAGCTGTAACCCATATAAAGATCGAAAAAATTCATCCACAGGGTTATGTTGAAGGTGAAGGGTTCTTAAATCACTCCAAGGAACTGAAGAGCTAAATAATTTAGAATTTTGTACTTCATTAAATAATCCCATGCTAACGGTAGGCTGGCTTTTAAAAATGGGGCTTGTAATAACATCCCAAATTTCTTGAAAGTCAGCAGGTTCTCCGTTATGCGAATCATCATCATTAGTGTTAGCATTGTAATTGTCACCAGAATCTATTATGTCCCAAAAAAATCGAGCGATGGAAAACTCTCTGTAATTACCTTCTCCGGTAATGTTTGGTTTATCCTGAATACCCCTAGCACCTTGGTTTTCGAAAGGAACGATTATACTTTCTACTCCTGCAACATCTAAGTAAACACCTTTGTTCAATACGGCAGCTTGAAAAAAATCAGCAATACCTTCTGACCAGGCAAGACGAGGGTCAATGCTTTCTACTCCATAGTGGGGCCCTCCGGTACTACTGTCTTTAGAAAAAGCAGACATTAAAAAGTGAGCATACTCGTGAATGATAACCGAGTTATCAAATTCATCAGTGTCCACTTTTGCGTCACTAATTTTATTCATACCACCAAGAAGAAATAATCTATAATAAGGAGTATTGTTTTGTCTAAAATTTATAAAAAAACTTACAGGGTTAGATTTTCGAAAATATTGATTAGGGTTAAAGCCCGACTTCCAGTAAACCTCTAAAAAAGGAGGGTTGTTAAAGCTAGAGGCGCAAAGACTACAGTTTTTTGTATATTTTTTTAAAAATAAATTACTGGCTACAATTTGATCTAAGATATTAAAAGCACCCGAATTATTTGTTTCAAAACGGGATTTATAATTTACAGGTAATTGAGAAACCAAATTTATTGATGTGGTGTCGCTGGTGTTAAAGGTTTTTTGTATAAAATAAGATTTAGATTTTTTAGGGCTTTGCATAACCGCAACATTGGCTATGTTAGAGGATAAAATATGAGAATAAATTTTTATAGTGTATTGTTCATTTGCGGTTAATGTAATAGTAAACGATCCACTTTCTCCAGTATTGCCACATAAAACAACAGCTCCTGTAGAATTAAATACAGTATAATTTGCATAGCGAATATTTTTTTCTTCCGTTAAAGAGGGGCCAAGGAAAGGGATCTTTTGCAAATTGCGTACGCTGTAAATTTTTGCTTTATATTTTGTTTGCACACTTACCAAAACGCTTTCGTCTTGTAAGGCTTTGGTTACTTTGCATTTTTCAATTTTCAAGCCAGGTACAGTAGTAAGTTGGTGAGAGTTTTGTTGTGTATCTAATGGAAGGTTACAAGATATTAGCGTTAAGCTATATAGAAAAAAAAGGGAAAAGTACTTCATACTTATATTTCGGCAGTCTTATTTTAATTTAAATATGACTAAAGTCTTAAAATTTTTTCCCACTTTTTCTTCTTGCTTCTTTTTAGTTTGAAGTGTTTCATAAAGTGAATATGTGTAAAATATAGACAATTTTTTTACACAGTTAAAAACTGGAGCAGCTATGCGTTATAAAAAACAAGCTGGGGTAGCTTTTGTTAAACTATTTTTAATAATGGCTTGTGGAATGGCTTATTATCATTTAGCACAAGCCAGGCCTGTAGCACAAAAGCCTGTAGCACAAGCTAAGCCTTTAAAAAGTGAAAAAAAGCCTGTAATATTTGAAAATAAATACAAGCCATTAAAAAAATTTGCACAAATTTTACACTTAGTAGAGGGTAAATATGTTAAAAAAGAAGATGTTAACCAATTGGTCAACTTTAGTATTAAAGGTTTGCTGTCTAGACTAGACCCTCATAGTCAGTATTTTTCTAAACAGGAGTACAAAGAATTTCAAGTAGAAAGTCGTGGTAACTTTGCAGGAGTAGGCATTGAAGTGGCTTATAAAAATTCACAATTTATTATTTTATCAGTGATAAAAGGTGGCCCAGCATACAAGGCAGGGCTAAAGCCTGGAGATATTTTATTTCAACTATCAGCAAGAGGCATTGATAGTTTATCTATGGAAGAGTTGTCTTCAAAAATTAGAGGAAAAATTGGAAGCTCTGTAAAAATTAAAATATTAAGAGGAGAGCAAAAAGAAGTATTAGAATTTTCTATGCGTAGAAAAATTATTAAAATAAAAAATGTTACCACAGTAAAATTAGGTTTGGGATATGAGTATATAAAAATTAAATCTTTTTCTCGCGGAGTTGCAAAAGAAGTTAATAAAATTTTAAAACGATCTTTGAAAAAAAATAAAAAATTAAAAGGCTTAATTTTAGATTTACGATTTAACCCGGGAGGGTTGCTTTATGAAGCAACACAATTAAGTGATTTGTTTTTAAGTAAAGGAGTTATTGTCGAAATTTTGGGCCGAAATAAAAAAGAAAAAGAAGTTACAAAAGCAACGCCGCTAAACACTTATAAAAAGGTTAAAATTATTGTTTTAATTAATGCGTATTCAGCTAGCGCTAGCGAAATTGTAGCAGCAGCTCTTAAAGAAAATAAAAGAGCTTTAATTATGGGCGAAACTTCTTTTGGAAAAGGTTCTGTTCAAAATTTTTTCCCTTTAGAAGAAGGTGGAGCTGTTAAGTTAACCATTGCACACTACTATACTCCCAACGGGCATTCTATTCAAAAAAAGGGAGTGGTTCCTAATATTCATATTAAAGAGGTGGATACAAAATTATTAAAAAAAGCAGTGCTTACAAAAACCGCTTTATTTAACGAGGCCAGTTTTTTGTCTTCTCTTAAGCAGCAGGTCGATTTAGTAAAAAAAACCTCTACAGTAAAAAACGATGTGCAGTTTGATTTTTTTCAGCTATCTAAATGTAAAAAAACAAAATATAAAAAGTCTTGCAAACTTTTAAGTGAAGACTTTTCTATTTCACAGGCTTTCAATTATTTAAAAGTTTTAGACAGTTTAAAAAATTAAGCGAAATTAAGCAAAGTTAAGCAAAATTAAAAAATTAAGAAAAATTAAGCGAAATTAAAAAATTAAGTAAAATTGCAAGGCAGTAGTTACTTAACAGTAATTACTGCACTACTTAATAAATGCTTTACCAATTGTGCGCGCTCAATTTGGTAAGCTAATTGATTTTTTTTCTCAGTAGGTGCGTAAAATTCTTTTACTTTTTGCAGTTCTATGCCCGTGGTTTTTGCATGCTCTTGCAATTTTTTCTCTATGGCTGCGTCATCACATTTTAAGTTTAATTTATGAGCTAGTTCTTGGATAACTAAAGAAACTTTCAATATTTTCTCTGCATTGGTGTTAAACTCGCCATCCCATTTTTTTTCGTACTCTTTTATTTGCTCTTTATTTAAGCCTTTTTCTTTTAGTTCTTTTTGGCTTTCTGTTATTAACTGTGCCTTTTGTTGTGCTACTAACTTTTCTGGTAAATTAAAAGAATTTTTTTCTATTAATTTTTCAAACAATTGCTCTTCTAAGTCTTTTTTGTTTTGACCCTGGGCCTCTTCTAAAAGATCTTTTTTAATAATCTCTTTAAATTCGTCTAAACTTTTAAAGCTAAAGCCTTTTGCAAATTCATCATCAATAGTTGGAAGTTCTTTTTGTTTTAAGGCTTTTAATTCCACCTTAAATAAAACATCTTTATTTTCTAATTCTTTTTTCTGGTAACTGGCAGGAAATTTTAATTTTAAATCCTTTTTTTCGCCCACTTCCATTCCTATAATTTTATCTTCAAAACCAGGGATAAAGCTACTGCTTCCTAACTCTAGATCAAAAGCTTTCATGCTTCCGCCCTCTAAAGGCTTTTCGTCTACAAATCCATCAAAGTCGATATTGGCAATATCTCCTTTTTCCGCTTTTTTTCTATCGACTACATCTTTAGTAAGGGCTTTTTGTTTTTGTAGCATTTCTAAAGTTTGTTGTAGTCGATTATCGTCTATAGTTACTTTTTTATCAGTAAGCTCCATTTTTTCATAGTTGGTAATATTTAACTGAGGAAAAACTTCAAACTCGGCAGTAAATTTTAACTCTTCTTTTTCGTTCCAATTTTCATTGTCTAAATGAATATGGGGCTGGCCAATGGGGTTTAGTTTTTCTTTTACAATAGATTCAACATAAGCGCTTTGAATCAACTTTTCCATAACTTCATATTTCACTTTTGCGTGATGAAGTTTTTTTAAGGTTTCTAAAGGAGTTTTCCCTTTTCTGAAACCTTTTATTTCGGCAGTTTGTTGCAATTTGTTGTACTGTTCTTGAAATTGGCTATCAATTTTTTCTACAGGTACGGTAATGACTATTTTTTTAGAAAATTCGCTAACATTGTCTATTGTATACTTCATAAGTGGCATTTATACGAGCATATAATAGCTTGTCAAATAGTTCTTTTTCCTTTTTTATAATATAAAGGAGTGGTGCTTTATATGTTAAAAAGAAATATAGGAATAATTTTTTTAACACTAAGTATACTGTCTTGTGCTCATAAAGAGCCCAAAGGCACACAAAAACCTTCCGCTAACTCTTTAGTATTTTTAAAGCAATTTAATCAAGCCAGTCGACACTTGGATCAGTTAAGATATAGAAAGGCCATTAAAGTGTTTAAAGAAATTTTGACATCTTCTGTGCCTATAAAATTTCAAAGTTTGGTGTGGTACAATTTGGGCTGGGGTTATGAGTCCTTAGGCAAGTATAAGGCCGCAAATAAGTGTTATCGAAAAAGTATATCAAAAGCCAGCAAGGCTTATGCAAAGCTAAAAGCCTTATCTTTTGTTCGCCTAGCCAACACATATAAATTTTTAAACCAGCCCAATCAAGAGCTAGCGGCTTTGCTAGACGCTTATAAAGTAAAAAAATATTTACCTTATTTTGTTTCAAAAATTCAACTACCTATTAATTTAGGTGTTGTGTATTGGGTTTTAGGTAATCACGCTGTAGCAAAAAAGTTTTTTTTAAATGTAGAAAAAAACATTTTAATTACAAAAATTAAATATCGCGATCCAAAAAAGAAAATAAATATTATTGCTAAAGCCTTTTATTTATCTAGCAAGTTACCTCGCTGGGCAAAAAAATATAAAACCATTGATAGATATGTAGAAGAGCTGTTTGTATTACAAATTTATTTATTAAGAGCAACAGCCTTAAATAGTCCAGAGTGGTCTGTAAAAGCCTCTAAAGAGTTATTAAATTCTTATAAATTAATTTTTAAAGTATTAAAGCAACAAAAAACGAATAAAGAACTGGCTAAATATAAAGTTCTTAAAAAAAATATTTTGTACAATCTTAATAAAGTGTTGGCTTCTTCTAAAGATATAAAAGCTTCTCAAAATTTAAAATCTTTTCAAAATATTAAATCCATTCCATTAAAAGGCTTGGTTAAACAATTAAAAAAATACCAAGCGTATTTGCAAAAAAAGAAACATTAAATTTTTTTTAATAAAGCCGCAATAACCAATGCGGGATAAACTATTTATTTTTTAGCGTGTTTTTGTAACCACGGCTGTGATTCGGTTTGAAAGGGGTGATGCTTTTCTAACTTTCTAGCCAAGTCGCTTAAATTTAAGTGTGTATATTTTTGCGTAGTGTTTAAGTGCGAATGACCTAATAAATTTTGTAAAGTTCTAAGGTTGGCTCCGCTAATCAATAGGTGGGTGGCAAAACTATGTCGTAGTACATGGGGGCTAAGGCGTTTGGTAAAGTCGGCCTGTTTTCCAGCTCGGCTAACTAAGTTATAAGCTGTGCGCGTACTAAGGTTTAAAATACTTTTTGAATTAGAAAAATGCTTTAGCTGTTTTAAATAATCTATGCTTATTGGCAGCAAGCTAACCAGCCGTTGCTTACCTCCCTTGCCTGTAAAGATTAGTGTTTTATTATGTAAGTCCATATCGCTCCACTGTAAGCGGCAGGCTTCGCTAACTCGCAATCCGCTACCGTATAAAAATAAAATTAAACAAAAGGTAGTGTAAGAAGCTACTAGGGTGGGGGTGTGGTTTTTTGTTAATGCTTTTTCGTGCTGTGTTTTTAAAACACGAATTAAATGTAAGGCCTCTTCTAAAGATAAATAATGAGGGTGCTTTTGTGGCACTTTGGGGGTGCTTAATTTATTGCCCCAATTAATAGAAAGGATTTTTTGCTCGAATAAAAAATTAAAAAAAGCTTTAAGGCACGATAGTTTGCGGTTTTTACTAGAAAAACTAAGCTTTTTCCATTGTGGAGGTAAGTATAAAAGCAACTCTTGCCAGTGGGCTTTTTTAATATTGGCATTTAAGCGGAGCTTAGTAAATTGCTCTGCAAATTGCTTTAAATCCATGCTGTACGCTCTTAAGGTGTGTTGCGAGCAGGCCTCCTGATATTGCTTATAAAATAAAAATTTATGAATACTAGTTTGTAAAAGCATACCCATTTATCGACCTACTAAGGCAAGAACACAAATAGGCTTTTAAAGGCTTATTTAAGAGATCTTTGTAGAGCAAAAAATTTCATTTTTTGGTGAAAAACCCTATTTTTTGCTGAAAAACTCTGTTTTTTAATGAAACAATCCAAATGGCACCTTTATTGCTACTTAAAAGGAGGCCAAAGCAAACGCTTAATAATACTTAAGTTTTTGTAATAGGCCGCAATTATAGAAGGAAGCAATAAAGAAAAATGAAAAAAATGTACTATAAGCCTTGCAAAAAATTCAAAGCTTAATATAATGCAGGACGTTAGTGACAGTGCATCAAAATGATACAACGCGCAAAAGGGGAATAAATATGTCGAATTCTAAATTTTTACCAAGATCTATGGTTAGTCCTTCTGTAGTAAAAACAGTCTCTTTTAGCAAAGAAACTATGCAAAGCGAATTAATTCGTAAAAACCAATTTTTATTTCAATCGGTTTCTATGCAACAGTTAATGAACATGGCTATTAAAGTGGCTGGTTTTGATGTTCCTGTTTTAATCTCTGGCGAAAATGGAACGGGTAAAGGTTTACTGGCCCGAGTAATACACGAGTTAAGCCCACGATCTAAGCAAGCTTTTGTGGAAATTAATTGTGGAGCTTTGGGAGAAAGCTTTGTAGAAAGCGAATTGTTTGGACATGAAAAAGGTTCTTTTTCAGGTGCCATAGAAGAAAAAAAGGGTTTAGTAGAAATGGCCAATAATGGAACTTTGCTTTTAGATGAAGTTAGTGACTTAAGCTTGGGAGTGCAGGCTAAGTTATTACGCTTTTTACAAACTGGAGAAATCTATCGAGTGGGTTCTTCAAAGCCTATTAGTGTTAATGTGCGTTTAATAACAACTAGTAATAAAGAACTAGAATTATTAGTAGCTAAAAAAGAATTTAGAGAAGATTTTTTCTATAGAATTAATACTGTATTTTTAAAGTCGCCTCCATTAAGACACAGAAAAGAAGAGATTAATAGTTTAGTAGAATATTTTGTTTCTTCAAAAACACAATTACCTCTTCAGTTTAGTTCGGAGGCTTTAAGCATAATGTCTGAGTATGCTTGGCCAGGAAACATTAGAGAGCTAGAAAATGTTTGTGAACGATTAATTGTTTTAGGTCCCGAAGGAATGAAGGTTTTACCAGAACATTTACCAGAGCAATTACTGTCTAAAGAAAATGGAAAAGCCGAGCCAAAGTTGTCTTACGACCCTAGTTTAACTTTAAACGATATTCAAAAAGCTTATGTTTTGCGTTCTTTGCAACATTTTAAGGGTAACAAAACTAAAGTGGCTAAAGCTTTAGGGGTTACTATTAAAACTTTGTATAACAAGTTACATGAGTACGGAATTTTTGATCAGTTTTCTACTTATAAAAAAACTAACTAATTGTAGTTAGTTAGTTAGTCCAAGAAAAATTTTTCATTATTTTTGCACACTCAGAAGTCCAATCTTTTTGATTGGACTTTTTTCCCGTGCAAGTCATGCTCACTAAACGATGATTTTTAGCAGTAAGAAGTTGAGTGCTGTAAAGATTTAGGCGATCTTTATTTTTGGGATGACTATAAATTAAGTAAGCTAGATGATTTTTAAATTTTATTTTTTTTGCTTTTGTTACTTTTAAACCAAAATGCTTATAGGTGCTTAAATTATTTTTTAGATACAAGGTAACATTGGGTTCTGCAATTTTTTTTACTCTAACCGAAAATACACTGCCTTTTTGTTTATAAATTAAAACCTTTCCTTTTGGGCTAGACTTACTTAACTTCCATAAAGTATTTTTACTATGAATGGAATAGCCTAACGAAGAGCGAAAAAACCCCTTTTCTTTTAAAGTAATAATATTTTGTAAAGAAATAGCCGACGCCTGTGTTTGTATCATAGGGACAGCTAAGTAAGCCAAAAGAAAAATATAAAATAATTTCATAATATTAGGGTAGTGAAAAAAAGAAAGAGCGTCAAATCTTGTCTGCTAGTTTAATGGCCTTAGTTAACAAAGAGGTGGGGGAGTGTAAGCCCGCCTGCTTTGGCTTTACCCACAAATAAGATTTTTTTTGTTTAGTGGTGTTTGTTTTAACAGATACAAATATTTTATAACAGGTAATATAGTGTATAAAGTCATATTTTGTTGGAGGGGTGCTAAGTTTAATAATTTTAGACGGAGGCAAAGGCATATTTTTTAAAAATGGTTTTTTTTCTAAAGTATCTAAAGCAATTTCTTTTTTATGATTAGTAAGAATTTGCATATTTAATGCATATATTTTTTGCAAGGAAGTTTTGTTTTTTTTTAATGGCAATTTAAAATAGGTTTGCTGTTTAAAGGCTTTGCAAGTTTGGCTTAAGGGGCAAATAACACATTGGGGGGTTTTAGAGGCGCAAATATTAGCACCAATTTCAATTAAAGCTTGGTTAAGCTCGGCACTAGTTACTAAAGAATTATTTATTGTTTGCAAAGCATAGCTGTCTACAATACTTTGCAATATTTTTCTAGGTTTTGTTTTCCACCACTCCAAAGAAAGATTGTTATAGCGACAAACAAAGCGAATAACATTAGTGTCTAAAACTCCTACAGTTTCATTAAAGGCAAAACTGCTAACCGATCTTGATGTATAGTTTCCAAAACCGGGAAGTTTTAATAATTCGTTATAACTTTGCGGAAAGTTTTTACTTTTATGTATTTGAATGGCACTTTTATGTAAATTTTTAGCTCGAGAGTAATAGCCCAGCCCTGCCCAAGCTTGTAAAACTGTTTTTTCTTTTGCAAGAGCTAAGCTTTTTAAGTTAGGAAATATTTTTAAAAAATTATGGTAATAGGCAACCACAGCACTGCTAGTAGTTTGTTGCAACATTACCTCAGACACCCAAATTTTATAAGGGTCTTTAGTGTTTCGCCAAGGAAAGTCGCGTTTATTTTTATTGTACCAAGTTAGTAATTGTTTTAATGGAAAATTAGCCGAACAGTCGGGCTTTAAATTAGCAGCGAAATTAGCAACGAAATTAGATTTTAAATTAGCCGAACAGTCGGGCTTTAAATTAGCAGCGAAATTAGATTTTATGTAATTTTTCATACCCAATGGATAGAAGTAGCCTTAGTGCTTCGGATTGAGTGCTAAGGTTAAATGTTTTTTGCGTT
>JAAOIK010000019.1 GCA_015163855.1 Pseudobdellovibrionaceae bacterium | reverse complement strand
GTTTTACAATTAAAGTAAATTAAATAAATTAAAGTGATTAGATTACAATAAGAAATAAATAAAAAAGCACCAAAAAAATCTAATTTAGGAATTAATAAAGCAGGAATAAGTAATCCTGAAAACAGCCCCGCCGTGTAGTTTAAAAAAATAATAAACCCTGTTTTAGAAGAAGCTTTTAAAAAAATAGGTAACTCGAAACCCGAAAGAATACCAATTATTAATACAAAAATTTGAGAACATAAAACTAATAAAATATTTTTATAATAAAACCCTCCCCATGCTTCTGTTAGCCAAGAGCCTATAGTAATAGAAAACAATGTGGTTAAAATATAAATTCCAAAAACAAAAATAGGGATTAGTAAAATTAAAAAACTTTCTATATTAATAAGTAAATCTAACCCTCTTTTACTATAAAATCGATTATAAATATAAGCCCCTAAGCCTAAGCTTAAAAAATATACACCCGTTGTTAAGCTGTATACAAAAACATGGGAGTGAGCGGAAACATCAACAATCACATACGCCAATAATATTTGGTACGATATGCTACAAAAAGATAAAGCAAAAACTAAAAAGGCCATATTTACCTACAAAGGCTTTGCTGAAAGTAGAATAGAAAACAATGTTTGTTCCGCCAAAGCCCTTGAAGATGACACTAATATTATATACGAACCTCTTGAGTCTTTTCTGATAAGGTAAGCAGCATAAATAAATTTTTTTGCAGTATTATGCTTTAATAAGTAAATCGATTTTATCCCAGGTTTGGAAGGATAGCTATTTATGTTAGATTTAACTAAGCCTAATAGGTCTTGTTTATTTAAAGATACAAATAAATGCGTATTTTCCGATAACTCTTGAAATAGCTTTCGTATGTTTTGGGTAATATATCTAGCACCTATAACATAAATGCTATTGCTGCCCTCAGTACCAGACAACACCCCCACTTCTATATTTTCCACTTGCAAATCTTCAATGTAGGAATAGCTATATGTAGTTGGCAGAGTAATGTCTAAATAAGTCTCTTTTATAAATTGCATAACAGAAGGGCTTATGGACTGCTCTTGAGACAACAACGGCAACGGAGGGGATAATTTTTCTTGCTCAGACAAAGCTTTATTATTTTCTTTCCACGCCAAAAACTTATCTTTTGTTATAGGGGCTTTTATATTTTTTTTTGCTATGCTTTTTTTTACTAAATCACTTTTTAATCGTAATTGAGAAACCTCTTTGTATTGAGAATAAAACATATAGGCAAAGCTAAACATTATTATAAAAAAGAAAATTCTTATTAAGTTCTGTTTACTCATTAGTTTACCTTTGTATTGCTTGTATAATATATATAATTACTAGAAGGTTCAAGTAAGAAATTAAAATATTTATACTTGTAAATTTTGTTTTGCCTTTAAAATACTGGTCACTACAAAATGTGTTAATATAACAGAACACCACGAAAGCACTAGTAAATACAGGTCATCTTTAGCTAAAAGATCGTAAAAATATTTTCCACACAATGCATTAATGATTAAAAATACTATAAAACTTAAACCAAAGTGCGTAGACCAAGATAATTTTTCTAACAAAACAAACCCTCTATACTGCGCTAAATAGTCTTGCACTTTTTGTAAAAAAGCGATTCTTACAAAAAACAAAATAATCATAAAATGTACCCAAAATACCCACGGGCTTTGCCTGTGCAAAAAACAATTTGCCTCAGCCCCAAAAGGCATCATCGAATAACCTCCCCAAAATGATAAACAAATTATAACAGTAATTATCCATATTGATAATTTTTTGGTGCTTATTTGTGCAAGAGCCTTTTGGTTAACTTGATATAAAGCCCCTAGCCCGTAAGCAAAAAGTACTAAACCAACCCATGGCAACAATGGCCATGTTCCTCGAGACACTCCCTGTCCGCAAACGCCAATTAAAGCTTCTTGCCAAAAAGAATGCGTATGAAAAATAGAAAACTTCCAAAAAGGTATACATAGTAATGCGATGCCAAAAATAACTATAGTTTTAGCTGGAATGCGAAAGTAATTAATAATAACCACAATTAGTGAAGAAGAAATAATAAAGTGATATGTGTCCCAATGAAAGCTCCATTGTAAAAAGCTATATCCTGCAAATAAACATAAAATTAAAAAACCAAAAAATAATTTAATCCAAACAGATAAAAGAAACTTATTCTTTTTTTTAAAGCCCATAATAAAAAAAACTAAAAACACCAAAATAAACCCCGAAAAAGAAAAGTGCTTAATACCTTGTAACAAATTTTCTACAAAGACAAAAGACGATCCTTCAAGAGGCTTGTACAAAGAAAAATCGTTTAAATAATAAGGGGCAATAATGAATACTGCAAAAATTCGCAAGAAATCTAAAAGTAAGAAGTGCCTAGAAGCTATTGTCATAAAATAAGCCTGTTGCCATTTAATAAAAATACTGTTTTTTACACGCGATAATCATCTTGTATTTTTATTATAAAAATAGTAATCTGCTTTCAGCATAAAAGTAAATATAAAATTGTCAATACTACCAATGAAAAACTACTGTCCCTCTCTTTTTATTTCCACACAAAATGGAACTGGTAGTTTAAGTGCTAATCAAATTTTATTAACTGGATTATTTAAAGCGGGCCACTTTGTGGGAAGTAAAAATATTTTTCCATCGAATATTGCAGGCCTTGCTACGCAATATTTTTTAAGATGGAGTAATGTAGAGCATTTGTGCGGGTTTCAAACTCAATCTAATTATTTATTAAATATTCACCTTCCCACACTTAATGAAGATTTGTTAAAAATTAAAAATGAGGGTGTTTTAATTATTGATTCTGATTATACAGATATTTTAAAAAATTCGCCCAACTATTTCTTGATTAAAAAGCATAAAATTAGCGTGGTAAAAATTCCTTATAAAGATATTTTAAAAAATATTGAAGCAAAAGCACCCATAAAAAAACTTTTAAAAAATATTATTTCTACTTCTTTTTTATCCGAGGTGTTTAATATTGATAATGCATTAATGCAAAGTGTATTAAAAGAAAAATTTACTGACGATATTTTACAAGTAAATAAAAAAGCCTTTGTTTTAGGCTTAAAAGAAGCAAAAAAACAAATACAGGCAGGCAATATTGTACAACTGCCCAAAGAAAAAACCTTACAAAATAAAAAACATTCCCTTTTGATAGACGGAAACATTGGTGCCGCTATGGGAATATTAACTGCAGGTTGCCAAGTATTTTCTTGGTACCCTATAACTCCCTCGACCTCTGTGGCAGAAAATATAAAAACACTAAATGCACAATTAAAAACCAACAGCTGCTTAACTATGCAAAGCGAAGATGAGCTTAGTGCTATATCCATGACTATTGGTGCTGGTTGGGCAGGGGCAAGAGCGGCCACAGCAACCTCTGGCCCAGGGCTTTCTTTAATGGCCGAGGCTTTAGGTTACGCCTATTTTGCAGAAATACCTTTAGTAGTAGGAGATGTGCAAAGAATGGGGCCTTCCACAGGCTTACCTACTAAAACTTCTCAAGGCGATTTATGTTTTGCCGCACAAATTTCTCACGGAGATTGTCAGTCTATTATTTTGCTTCCCTCTAACCCTGAGGAATGTTTTACTATGAATTATCAGGCTTTTGATATTGCCCATAACTTACAAACTCCTGTTTTAATTTTAAGCGATTTAGATATTGGAATGAATTTACAGTCTTGCGGTGATATTTCTTACCCCTCCACAGAATTACAAAATGGTAAGTTAAGCCATACACAACCACGAGTAAAAAATTGGGAGCCTTATGCAGATCCCGACAAAGATTATGTACCCATTCGTAGCTTGCCGGGAAGTTTGCAAGCTTACTTAACAAGAGGTACCGGACATAATCAAAAAGGCGATTACTCCGAAGACCCCGAAAATTTTTCTAAATTGCTTAAACGGCTACGCCTTAAATACCAGTCTTGCTTAAAAATTACTCCCCCTCCCGTGATTACAAAAACCAATATACCCAGTGAGCGAGGTGTGCAGATTATTGCCTATGGATCGACCGACCAAATAATAAAAGAAGTTCAAGAGCAACTACAGTTGCAAAATTGCTCGGTAGAATATTTAAAAATTCAATCCTATCCCCTGCACACAGATATAATGCAATCGTTTTTAAAAAATAGCAGTAAGCCTTGTTTTATTATAGAACAAAATATTTCTGGGCAAATGAAACAATTAATTACACAAGCTTTACCAGAGTACGCCAGTCAATTTACCAGCATTACTCATTATAATGGGTTACCCATAGATGCCTGTAGTGTTACTAAACAAATTATAGAAAGTTTAAAATAAAAATAATATTATGAGTAAAATAAAAAAAGTATTTAACAACGAAGATTACAAAGGTTCTCCTAGCACTTTGTGTACGGGCTGTGGGCACAATAGTATTAGTGAGCATATTTTAAACGCGTGTTATGATTTAAATATTGCCCCTAACCAAATTGTAAAATTATCTGGAATTGGTTGTTCCTCTAAAAGCATAAATTATTTTTTAAATCAATCTTTTGGAATTAATTTTATTCATGGAAGAATGCCTCCCCTAGCCACTGGCGTATATTTAGCTAACCCCGACTTAAAATTAATTGGAATTTCTGGCGATGGCGATACCGCTAATATTGGTTTATCTTCTTTTTGTCATTTACTGCGGCGTAATATTCCTATGGTTTATATTGTAGAAAATAATAGTGTTTACGGGCTAACCAAAGGGCAACTATCGGCCACGGCCTATGCTGGACACATTAACAAAAGCAAAGATGTGATGACCGACTCTTCCATTGACCTTTGTACTTTAGCTATAGAAATGGGTTGCCAATTTGTAGCTCGTAGTTTTTCGGGAGACAAAAAACAAATGCAAAGCTTAATTAAGTTAGCGTTACAACATAACGGCACCGCTTTTATTGATGTTATTTCGCCTTGTATTGCTTTTGCAAATAACCCCGAATCGAAAACCAGTCATGTTGCTTCAAAAAAGAATCGTCTTAACTTAAATAATATTGACCTTGTAAATGAAAAAGAAGAAACGCCTAGTGATACATTATATAAAGAAGGTGATGTTTTAAAAATTGCTATTTCTAAAGATACTACCGTGCATCTGTATAAATTAGAATCTAATAGCCACGATCTAACAAAACCTATAGATGCCTTAAGCGTGTTAAATGCTGTTAAACAAAAAAATAAGATTGCTACAGGCTTATTTCACTTTGTGCCATCGGTATTAAAAAAACCAGTAACCCCTGATAAATCCAAACTATTTATACGAACAGAGGCTAAAAAGCTTTCGGCAGATCAGCTAAAGTCACTATTAAATAATTTTAAACAATAAGCTCCATTTTTTATTACAAATAAGTGTCTAAAAAATAAACACTTTACAAAAAATCTACATTTTTTTAAACAAACTAGCCTGAAGGTTGTTTTTTTTAATAAAAATAAACCGATTATTTAAGTAGCAATTAAAACAGGAGCAATGTATGAACAAGGTTATCTCTAAAATATTATTATCAATAGTATTCTGTCTAGGAACTATTCACTGTAGCAAAATTAGTTTCAACGCTATAGATCAAGGCAGTACCGACGGATCTACTCCAGTAGTGGAGCCTCCCGTGCCACCTCAACCAGCAAGGCCAAAGCTAGACCTTCTTATTGTTATGGATAATTCTTCATCTATGTTAGACACCCATGCAATAATAGAAAGTAAGTTAATAGGCTTTACAGAACAGTTAGAAGCAAGAAATATAGATTATAGAATTGCAGTAACCACTACCGATGCTCGCACGGATGTGGCCAAAGAATTTGCTCAAACTAATGGCACTAATTTAACAAAAACTCCTCGTGGTTTTGGCGGAAAAATACTTTCTTTTAATAAAAGCAACTTTATCTCTAATGATACTGTGGATGGAGAAAGCCTAGTTCTTTCTAGTCTTGATCGTAGTTTAGAAGCCTCTTGTGGAACTCTAGACACCGGCGAGTCAGACTATTGGAAAGATGATGTAGCCGAACCAGAAGTTTGCTCTACAGATTGGGAAGAACCAACTAAAGTGATTAAACAATTTTTAAAACAAAAAAATACTGTAAATGCAGGGTTTTTAAGAAGCAATGTTCCCCTAGTCGCACTAATTATTACTGATGAAGATATAGACGACTCTACAGGTAAAGGCATAAACCTAAATATGGCAGAAGAACTAAGTAGCATTCGTGCTTTACGATCTAATTTTAAAGCTTATGGAATCATTGCTCAAGAACAAGATGTCTCTAGATGTCAGGCAAATTGGTCTGGCGAAACTAGCCAAAAGGTGGGAGAGTTTATTACCTTAAGCGGTGGAGTCCATCACAGCATTTGCGATAGCGACGACTACACTTCTATCTTTGATGAAATTGCTGCAAGCCTTTAGTGTAGTATTTTTTATTTAAAACCATCTAACAATTTAAATACCATCTAACAAAAGGGCTGTTTTTACAAACAGCCCTTTTTTATTATAAGAGTATAGAAAACTAGACTCTACATTCATAGTTTTTTGCACGAAAAGTTTATGAAGGAAGCTAATAATGCAAAAAAAAATCATAACATTAAATATCTATATTTTGGCGATGCTATTTCTGCTAAATAGCTGTAATTTTTCTTTAACTGATGATTTTCAGCCCCTTACTAAAGGTAAAACTGCCAGCCTTACCACTATTGCCTTTTCGCAAGCACGAATAAAAAATAATGATTTACTATTTGATTTATCTTTAAGCAAAACAGCCCCTCAATCTATTAATTTTTACATATTTTTAGAAACCGCTGAAGGGGAATCCATACCTTTAGTTAATGCAAAGGTGGTGTGCGAAACATTACAATACTCCGATCCTTTTTTAGATTGTTCTAAACACACTCATTTATACAAATGGAGGTTCACTGCAGGAAAACATACTGCTAGCATTAAGCTACCTCTTCAACAAAGAAATTTTTCAAAAAACTTTGTGTTAAAAATTATAACTTTTAATACTTTTATTTCTCAGCAAAATCATAAAAGTACGATAAAAGGAAAAAATATTTTATTAAAACCCCAAACCTTAGTAAATACTCCTGATAAAATAAACCTTTTAGAAAACTACGGCAGCGTACAAGTTCCCGTCGAACTAAACACTAATGATAGTTTTTCTATTACCTATAGCGTACAACAAATTACCGAAAAAACGATACATCTATTGGATAATCATCACTCTATTGCTACGGCCAATGAAGATTTTGTGCCTGCTCAAGGGCACTTTGATATTAGCCCTAGCCAAGCTTTACAAAAACTAAGCATTAATGTCATTGATGACCAAATTTATGAAGGAGCACAATCCTTTGTTCTTAGTTTATATTCTGATCAAGCCATCTTTGAAGGTAATAGGCAAAAACACATTTTAATTACTATTGACGACAATGAAGAGGCTCCCTATTTGCAACTATCTGACTTCACCACTACAGAAACAGAAGACCTTCAATATTGGCCTGTCTCTTTAAGCTGGCCTTCAGAAGTTATAGTTTCTTTTGATTACCACTTACACAGTGTTGAAATAAATAATGCCGAAGGCGATAGCGACTACATAAGTGATCGTGGGCACATAGAATTTGCTAGCGGAGAAACACAGAAACAAATTTCTGTGCAAATTGTTTCTGATAACATTCCCGAAGACACAGAAAGCTTTTCTTTGTCCATTTTGCAAACTCATATAGCGCAATTACAGCCTAATGCACCCACTAACTATACAGCTTTTATTACCGACGCTAGCAGTGATACAGCAGCCCCTAGTTTAGCATTTAGTGCTCCACGCATTAATGCTCGCAAAGGCCATAGGGTTTCTATACCTATAGTGTTGCAAGGCTCTACTACTACGGCAGTGCATGTGTATTATAGAAGTTTTAGTCAAAGCGCCAAGGCCGAAGAAGATTTTGAAGACCTAGCGGGAGTGCTATACTTTCCAGCCTCTACAAAAACTTATCAAGTACAAAATATTATTGTAAATCTTTTAGATAATTCTTTAAATAGCATAAAAGATGTAAAAAAATCTTTTTATCTTTATATAGAAAAAGTACAAAATGGAAAAATTGGCACCAACAGAAGAGTCGATATTAATATTTTATAATAAGCTAGTTGAATATATATCTTGGATTTGCTATTAACAATATAAACAAAAGGGAAGGCAAGCTTGATCAATAAGTGGCAGAATAATATTCGTAACTTTTTAAAATTAGAACTGGTTACAGGGCTGTTAATTTTATGCGCCGCCATTGTTGCATTGATATTGTCTAATTCTGCATGGAGTGAATCGTATTTTCATTTTATTCACCTTCCTATTCACCTAAGTATTGGAAGTTTAAAATTACACTATGGCTTACAACACTGGGTTAATGACGCCTTAATGGTATTGTTTTTTTATGTTGTTGGTTTAGAAATTAAAAAAGAACTTATAGAGGGCGAGTTAGCTTCGCCAAAAAAAGCCGCTCTTCCTATTTTTTCTGCTTTGGGAGGAATGCTTATTCCTGCCTGCATTTATTTATTTTTTAATTATAAATTAGACTCACAAATAGGATGGGGTATTCCCATGGCTACAGACATTGCGTTTTCTTTAGGAGCTTTAAATTTAGTAAAACAAAAAGTTCCCTTATCTTTAAAAGTCTTTTTACTTAGCCTTGCTATTGTAGATGATTTAGGAGCTATTTTAGTTATTGCTCTTTTTTATACTCAACACATTTCTATACACTTTTTATCTTGGGCTTTATCCTTACTATTACTACTTTATGTTTTACGAAAAGTGGGCCTATTTAACCTCCCCTTGCTAATAATTACTGGACTTTTAGTTTGGGTATGCTTTATAAAAAGTGGCGTGCACTCTACTATTGCCGGTGTACTGTTAGCCTTTTTAACTCCTTTGTATCACCCAAAAACCAAGAAGGTAATTGCCAGCAATTATATTGAAAAACTACACAGCTTTGTAAACTTTGTTGTTTTGCCTTTGTTTGCCTTTAGTAATGCGGGCATTGTTTTGGGTGGGCAAAATATTTTCACCAGCCTTTCTCACCCTGTAAGCCTAGGTGTTTCTTTTGGACTTTTATTAGGAAAGCCTTTAGGCATATTATCTTTTGCCCTGCTATCTATAAAATTAAAACTAAGCTCACTTCCCAAAGATGTAAACTGGACACAAATAACAGGAATAGGCTTAATTGCAGGAATGGGCTTTACCATGTCTATTTTTGTTACTAATTTGTCGTTTGTGAATAATCCGCATTTAACAGAAATAGCAAAATTAAGTGTGCTGCTGGCCTCTTTATCGGCTGCCATTTTAGGTATAATACTATTAAATAAAACACAAAAAACTTAAAATATTACAAGATATTTCTAGCAGCATTAAAATAGGTGATTTCAAATTTGACTTCATTTTTAAACCAGTATAGCCTTTTTTTGTGGTTGGATAGCTCAACTGGATAGAGCATCTGCCTTCTAAGCAGAGGGTTCTGGGTTCGAGTCCCAGTTCGACCACCAAACTTTTTTTATGCAAATCAGGCATCGATTTCTCGCCAACTTATATATAATTAATAACTATGAACACAAAAATATCCACACTTCTATTAAAGAATAAAAATTGGGCTTCTGAAAAAGTAAGCAAAGATAGCAGCTACTTTACAAAACTTTTGCAACAGCGGAAGCCTTCTGTTTTTTGGATTGGTTGTTGTGACGCTCGAGTTATCCCTAGTGAAATTATTTCCTCCTCTTTGTCGGATATTTTTATGCATACTAATATTGCTAATCAAGTAAATAGCAATGACACAAACTTAATTGCTGCTTTAACATTTGCGGTAAATACTCTTAAGGTCGAACATATTGTTGTTTGTGGACATACTGATTGTAGAGGTGTGCAAGCAGCTATGGATAATAATTCTTGTGAAGTTTTAAAAGACTGGCTTAGGCCTTTGCAAAATCTTTATAAAAAAAATAACAGCTTAGATACTACAGCTTTTAGTGAGCTCAATATAAAAAATCAAGTGAAAAAAGTACAACAGCACACACTATTACAAAATCACAAAAATCCACCTCAAGTGCATGGGTGGATTTTTCAAATAGAAACGGGAACAATCAAAGCCCTTTGCTAAGTGTATAAGCTATCCTAAGCGTATGAAAAAAAGGTGGATATTATTAACAGAGCCAAACCTCGCTAAAAAACTAGACTCTGCCTTCCTTTTCCTATATCCGATAACTTTATAAGCCTACCAGCTTAAACCATAACCACAAAGCACTGTTATGTTTAAAATAATTATCTATCTAAGCATTTTTTTTACCTTAACCTCTTGCACCAATGCTATTGAATTTAGTAATGATAGTGTGGATTTTTCTAGACCCTCTAACCTCATTTTAGAAAATATTACTCACATACAAAAATTACAATATGAGTCTTCTAATAAACAAGTGGATATTTTATTAGTGGTGGATAATTCTAAATCCATGGCTGATGAACATGCTAAAATGATTCAAAAATTTAAAAATAATTTTATTCCTTATTTACGAGACTTAGACTGGAGAATGGGAGTTTTAACCACAGACTCTAGAGAAGTTTTTAGCGGAGGATGGTTTAGTGATGACATACCAAGCCCTTCTGGTTTTGGAGGTAAGCTGCTACAGTTAAATGCTCAAGGAGATGTCTATTTTCATAAAAATACCCCAAACTTTATTGATTTATTTCACAAAACTATTCAAAGAATTGGCTGCAATACCCCAGAGCAGCAGGCCTCTTTTAAAGAAGAATCAACAGTGCCGTTATCCGAAGAAGACCAAGCTTTTTGTTTAGAACGCAATGGAAACGAACAACCTTTTAACTCCATTGTAAAAAGTATTAACTATAAAGAGTCTCACAATAGTTCTTTTTTTAGAGACCGAGCCCATTTAATTACAATTATTATTTCTGATGAAGACGAAGACGATATTTCTGAGCTTCAGGCCGCAGACCTTATCCAAGCGGCAAAAATACAATGGCCACGAAAAGTATTGCGATCCTACAGCATTTCGGTTTTGCCAAAAGATCAAGCTTGTAAAGATGCCTCTTCCAAAGATTATGATGCGCATTTTGGTGTAAAATTATTTCATTTAAGTCAACTTACCCAAGGAGTTAGCTTAAGCATTTGCCAAGAAAACTATGCTCCCCTTTTTAAAACTATAAGTACAAGCATCTATAATTCTTTTTTATTAAAAATTTATTTAGAAAAAAAACCGGTTTCAGGTAGCTTGCAACTAATATTAGACCCTTCGCCCACTTATAGCTTTCACTACACTGTAAAAAATCAAACAGTTATTTTTAAAGAACCCTTGTCCTTTGACACAACCTTTATAATAAAATATTTAACACCTAATGTGAATAAGCAAGGCTTATAAGTTAATGGTTTTTTATTACTATACTTTTTATAATGAAAAAAAAATTTGCTTTATTTAAAAAACAATTTAACCAATACACAGACCCTTGGGGTTTAGATTTATCTGCCACAGAAAAAGCCTATAAATATATACTTCCTATTTATAATAATTATTTTAAAGTTCGATGCTTTGGGCTTCATAATATAAAACCCAAACAACAATATTTATTTGTTTCTAACCATTCTGGGCAAGTTGCCGTAGATGGAGTAATGATTGCTGCAGCTTTAATTGAAGAGCTAAAGCAACCGATTTTAATTCGCCCTCTAGTAGATCGTTTTGTACCCAAACTTCCATGGATTGGAGAGTGGATGAGTTCCGTTGGGGCTATTGTAGGTAATAAAGACAATTGTTTAGCACTTTTAAAACGCCAGCAGTCGGCTTTAATTTTTCCAGAAGGAACAAAAGGTTTAGCAAAAAGTAGTTCTAATTACTATCAATTAAAATCTTTTACCCAAGGCTTTGCTAAAATTGCTAGTATGGCCGAGGTTAAAATTATACCCATTGCTTTAGTGGGCGCCGAAGAAATGTTTCCTTTTGTTTATCAAAACTCCTCTTTAAATCGCTTTTTAAAGCTACCCACCTTGCCCATTAGCCTTTGCTACTTTCCCCTTCCCTCTCCTATTGATATTTATTTTGGCAAAGCTTACACCATCAAGCCAGGGACTGTGGATGTAAAACAAGACATTTTTAATATAAAAAATATTATGCAAGATATGATAAATAAAGGCTTAAAAAAACGCCGTAATTTTGCCTTCACTTATAATAAAAGTAAGGATTTATGAAAAAAATTTTAATTACAGGGTGTGCTGGTGGCTTAGCACAACTTTGCATTAAATCTTTATTAAAAAAAACGAATGTACATATTATTGGTATAGACCCTCGCACACCAAAGTATCAACATGCTAATATTACTTATTATAAAGAAAAATATTCAAAAAATTCTTTTGAACATATTTTTTCTAAACATAAACCAGACACTATCATTCACCTTAGTCGAATTGGCCATAACAATACCACGCCTATTTTTAAAAAAGAAAAATTGTTAGACTTAAACATAATCAGCACCAAACAATTTTTAGACTTAGCTTTACAAGCTAATATTAAAAAAATACTTTTAATGAGCAGTTTTCATGTCTATGGTGCAGTGCCCGACAGCCCTAGCCTACTTACAGAAAATTCTCCATTAAAAGCCAGCATTAAGCACGCACAGTTACGAGAAATTGTAGAAATCGATTATACTTTTACCAATTGGGCGTGGAAGTACAAAGACCAAGTTAACACCATTGTGCTAAGGCCCTGCCATATTATTGGAAAACATATTAATAATACTATTAGCCAATATATTAAATCTCCTATAGCACCCAGTTTTATAGATTTTAACCCCCTGTTTCAACTAGTGCATGAAAAAGACATAAGTAATATAATTACTCAATGCTTATCTAATGTTGCCACAGGAGTCTATAATGTTGCCCCTTCTGAGTTTGTACCTTTAAAAGTAATTAAAAAAGTTTTAAGCCCAAAGCACCTTTCTATTCCTAGTTTTAGTTTAAGTATTATTAGTACATTATTAAAAACTACTTTAACGCCAAACATACTTCCTGATTATTTTATTGATTATCTAAAGTTTTCTAGCACCATTGACGGAAGTTTATTACAAAAGCAATTACCTCATTTTTCTTTTCAATATAGTTGGAAAGAAATTTTACAAGACTTAAAAAAGTAAATAATTTAATTAGATTGATAATCTTTTACTGTGTTTTTAAAAAACTGCTCGCATTCTATAGCGTTATATTTTTCTGGAGGAATAATGTCCGAAATGGTTAAAGTCACTTTTCTGCGAAAAGATGTGGGCCATTTCCAAAATACTTTTCCTGATGTAAAAGAAAAAATACTACCCCACAAACCATCAATAGCACACAAAACCACCGGCACTTTGTGAGCATCTACAAGCCTTTGCACTCCAGATTTAAACGGTTTTAATTGGCCAGTTCTAGACACTCCACCCTCTGGAAAAATGCCAAGAATAGCTCCTTCTTCTAACCTTTTTTGTATTAAAGCAAAAGCCTCTTTTAAAACGCTTGCGCTTTCTCTATGAGTGGCAATGGGGATAGTGTTTGCTTGTTTATAAAATTTTGGAAACTTATAATAATAGCTCCAATCCATTACATAGCAAACTGTCTCTTTAACCATTCCTCCCACGCACAAAGGGTCAGCAAAACTTATATGATTACTAGCTAAAATATAAGGGCCTTTTTGGGGAAGTTTATCAAAGTTAACTAATTCTATCTTATAAATTAATCGCACTAAAATATTTATCATAAATCGAATACAGTGTGCTGGCTTAAACCAGTAAAGTAATATAGCGGCTAAAAAATTAAGCCCTGCAAATACTAAAAGCGTAATAGGTATTCCAAAAGGATTTAAAAGCATTACTAACACCGCAGCGGCTACCATAAACAGTGCATTCCAAATATTATTTGCAGAAATAATTCTAGAAATAGATTTTTTATCACACACCTCTTGTATATAAGTGGTTTGGGGGATAATAATGCCTGCCGCACAAACGGATAATAAAAATACATCCATAGCTGCTCGTATAGAATACTTTTGCATAAAAAAAACAGAAAAAGACATTAAACTTTCTGAATCTGGTATAATAAAAATATAAGAAACATAAGACAAATCTAATAAAAATATACTTAAGAAAAAAGCAGCAATAGGAACTACACCTATTTCTACTTTATACGAAGAAGTATATTTAACAACAATGGCCCCAACGCCCATACCTAAAGTAAATAAAGATAAAAAAAAGGTTCCCACCCCTGCATTAACGCCTAAAATTTGTTTACACAATATTGGTAAAATCGATAAAATGGCTGCTCCCATAAACCACAACCAAGAGGCACCTAAAATAGTAAAAAAAATATCTTTGCTTTTTAAACTTAACTTTAAAGTTTTTATTGTAGCTTTAAAAAAAGTGTAATCCACTTTATATTGTTCTGTTTCTGTTTCTACTGTTTTAATGTTTAAACTAGATATCAACCCAACAACTGCCGCCGTTAAAAGCGCTAATACAATATACCAAGTATTTTCTGCGCTAATAAAAACTCCTCCCAAAACAGTACCTATTAAAATGGCTAAAAATGTACTAGAAGTAATAAGAGAATTTACTTTTACTAAAGCGCCGCCTTTTGCTACAAAAGGTAAAATTCCATATTTAACAGGGCCAAAAAAGGCCGACTGCGCCCCCATTAAAAACAAGGCAATAAATAAGTACTGGTAACTATTAGAGTAAAACCCATAAGCAGCAGTGCTCATTATAAGCACTTCTGCTACCTTGGTAAGTTTTATCACTAAAGCTTTGGGATACTTATCTGCTATTTGCCCTGCTGTGGCAGAAAAAATAAAAAAAGGAAAGATAAAAACTAAACCCGCTAAGGCCACCAGCAGACCACTATTTAAATTCCACAATTCTACGGACTTATAGGTTAGCAATAAAACAAAAGCGTTTTTAAAAATATTGTCATTTAAAGCTCC
>JAAOIK010000018.1 GCA_015163855.1 Pseudobdellovibrionaceae bacterium | reverse complement strand
TAAATTTTAATTCTTTACTCATTTTTGTTCTCCTAGTTAAAAATTCCTAATACATCTTCTTCTTTCATCATTAAATACTCTTCCCCTTCCCACTTAAGTTCCGTTCCAGCGTATTTAGAAAATAAAATTTTATCATTTACTTTTACCTCTAGTGGATGAACACTACCGTCTGTTAAAATACGACCATTACCTGTGGCAACAATCTCACCTTTTTGGGGCTTTTCTTTTGCTGAATCAGGGATAATAATTCCTCCAGCAGTTACATCACTTTCCACAGTACGACGAACTAAAATACGATCGTGTAATGGGCGAACACTTACATTTTGTTTAGACATTTTGCCTCCTTATAAAGTTTCCAGAATAAATATGCGGTCGCAGTAAGGAAAGTCAAGGTTGGAATAAAAAGTATATTCTTTTGTAATAAATACAAATAGTTACAAGGCTTTTAAGGGCTATTTCTTAGCCCTTACGCAATAGCTTTGATAATGAATCCATGCGTAAGCTAGTAATCCAAAAATTAATTCTACATAAGAAAATAGTAGTAAATTAAAAAAGGCTCCCTCGTTAAAGCCATAGGAGTGTAAACCTACGCTTAATAAGTTAACCCCAAACCACGCAAGGGCTACAATAACATTAAGAAACACCATGCCCAAAGCATAACCCAAAGCCTTTATTTTTCCTGCCAATACCCCATGAAGCATAAACAGCAACCACAAAACAATTAGCAAAGCTCCATTTTCCTTAGGGTCCCAACCCCAAAAACGACCCCAAGATTGATCGGCCCAAATGCCTCCTAAAATGGTTCCGAATAAAGAAAAAAATAAGGCTAAAATAGATACCCCTAACATTTGTTTATACAGCTTTTGTATATTTTTTTTAGGCCAAAACAAAGTTTGAAAAAAATAAACATGCCCCAAAGCTCCTGCCACAAAGCAAGCCGAGTAACCAATAGTTATCATTAACACATGAGTGGCTAACCAAAAATTGGTGTTTAAAACCGCCTCTAAAGTAGAAAAAGTATCGTTGCCTTGAGAGTAACCAAAAGACAACAGCAACAAAGCGCCTCCCAAAAAACTAGATAAAAATACATTCATCGTGCTGGTTTTTGATTTTAATAAAAAGAAGGAACTTAATACTCCCATAAAGCCAACAAACACAATGGATTCGTATAAAGTGGTTACTGGAGGGCGAGATAAAATAAAAATACGCAACCCAATAGCCCCTCCATGAAAAAGCATTGCTAAATATACAGAAAATATAGCGAGTTTAGAAAACGCAGAGGGTAAAAACAATAAACTAAATAACAAAAATATAAATGCTAAAATATATAAAATAACAGCCTTATACAGTAAGTCCCACTGACTATAAAGTGCTTCCCAGCGTAATTGTTGTTTTTGTTTTTTTGTTAAAAATTTTTGACTGTGTAAATAAATATGTTCTAAAGCTTTTTTCCACTGGGTTTTATTATTTTTTAAATATGCATTTTTTGCACCCCTCCACAAAGAAAACAAAGAATATGTTTTGGGAGAAGACTGCCCATTTAAAATAGCGGCCCATAAAGAATTCCAATCCCCCGACTTCCATGGCGAAGGGATAACCCTAAATGTAGAAGAATAGCTGTGTGCTTCACTTAGCCTTTGTAGTTTAGAGCCAAAAAGTAAAAAGTTAACATCTAATTTATTTAGATTTTTTTTTGTAGCTAAGTTTTTGGCAAGAAAGTTAACTTTGGGCACTAAGCCAGCCAAGTCCATATAAGAATACAGCGTGCCCTTTTTTAAACCCAACTTGGCTGCCCATTTTTTACTCGATAAGCTAAAGCTTTTGTCTACCAAAGTTAAACTTTGAGACAAATCAAAAAAAGAAACAAAATTATAATACAGGTCGATAATGTGCTTTTGTGTAACGCTCATTTTGTCTCTAGGTGCTTTGGATAAAGCAGAAATTAAGGAAAAGTTTTTTTGAAAGCCTTTAATCAGCTCTGCAAAAGAGTAACGATGCTTAGCGGTCCATTTTAAACCCAAAGTTTGTAACACCTCTGGGTAGGGAATATTAAATAGTTTTAATTGTTTTGCATAATCAGGGGAAAATAAAATAATGGCCACTACCTGAATGGCTGTTTTATTTTTATAAGTGTCTCGCGAATACACTTTACTTAAAAAGGCTTTGGCAAAGTCGCCCAAAGGTTGCATGCGCCCGCCTCGCAACACTGGTAAATTAGATAATGTTGTAAATTCCTTAAAAGAAAATGTTGATTTATGTTTTAAATTAACCGCGGCTTTTTTTTCTGGAGAAGCTGGGGCTGGGGCTGGGGTAGAAAAGTTTTCATAGGCTTGAGCCGAAACGCCGCACAACAAACTAATAATTATTATTTTTTGTTTAAACCAAAACACCTTAAGATCTCCTTAGTACTTTTGGTAAATAGGCCAGTAAATGAAACAGCAAACCAAAACACATAATTAAACTAGCTAAATAAGGAAAAACTCTTCCCTTGTTTTTTACTACCGCCAGCACAGAGGTTTCTGTTTGGTTTTCTTGTGAAAAAGAGGCTTGGTAAAAAGTGTACTCTCCATAACGGAAAGGTTGGTTCATTTCAATTAAGGCTTTTTGCAAACCCGCTTTATTTTTAACCTCTATAAACGATTGATAGTTACGAGCTTTAAGGCTTCCTGCATAATTTATTTTTTTAAAATCTATTAACTTAACACTGACGGGCAAGGGGTAGCGTTTGCGTCTTAAAGATATTATAAACTTTTTGTTATTTACCACTAAGGTTTGCGCAATAGGCATTCCTTCAAAAATGCCATAAGTAAATTGATTTTCTTTAACTTTAAAAACTAAAGCCTCGGCATTAAGTTCTTTTTTTAGCTCTTCTTTTTTATTAAATAAATAAAATTGTGTTATAAAACCTTTTTGCTGGGCAGGTGCCTGTGTGCTTCTTTTTTTAAGGCCTACATTAAAGTAGTGATGCAAAATGTTTAAAGTGACTTTGGCTTTAGGGAAAAATACTTTTTTATTAGCAATGAAGTTAGGCTTTACCCAAGTGTTTAAAACTTTATGCTTTGGTTTTTCTTTAGAGGAAAAAGAAGGGGCTAAATTACTTTTATCAAAAACCACTTGCTGCAACACTAACTCGTTTTTAAAATAATCCGAAAAATAAGCGCTCGACTGCCCCTCTTCTAAAACGACTTGTCCCTCTTGCGTAAACACTGCGGTTAAAAATCCGCCAAACAGTAACAGCGCGGAACCTATGTGAACAATATTTGTACCTAGTTTGTTTAACTTCCACGAGCTAATAAAAAGCTTACAAATTAAATTAAAAAATATAATAGCTAAAACAGTATATCCCCCTGGCAAAGGAATGTATTTAAATGCAAAAAAATAAAATGAAGAGAAATAAATTTTTTGAGCCTGATATAAGCCAATGTATTTTTGCGCTACTGTACCTAATACCACCAACCCCATTAACGGAATTAGTGCGTAGAAAAAAATTTCTGTTTTAGCGCAAAATTTAATAAGTTTTTTGATTGTATTCATGAGTGTATATCTCTACTTAAGCAGAGATATACATCGACAAAGTAATACTTGGCAATCGCTATCTATTTTTTTAACAAATTGAAGGCCTGCCCCTTTAGGGTCCGTCCTTTCGAGGTCTGTTCCTTCGGGGCCCGCCCCTTTTGGGTCCGTCCCTTTAGTATTGAAAATTGGGTTTTTCTTTGCTTAGAAAAGCTTTTATTCCGGTGCGCTTGTCTTTGCTGGAAAAAATTGCGGAAAAAGATTTTTTTTCTATAGACATTGAGTCTTGCATATTACAAAAATACGCTTCTTCCATGGTTTTTTTAGAGTAAAATACACCTAATGCCGATTGTCTTTCTACCTTTAGTAATTGTTTTTTTGCAAAGGCTAACATTTCTTCTTTGCTCGAAAAAACTTGGTTTACTAATAAATTTTTACACGCCTCTTGGGCCGACCACTTACTTCCTGTAAAAATTAGTTCTTTTGCTTTTGCTAAACCAACAAATTGAGCCAATCGTTTTGTTCCGCCAAAACCAGGGATTAAACCCAAGCTTAATTCGGGCAAACCAAAAATTGCGTTTTCTGTCGCATAAATCCAATCGGCAGACATGGCCATTTCACAACCCCCTCCCAATGCATAACCTTGAACGCAGGCAATCACTGGAACTTTAACTTTAGAAAACAGCAGACTAACCTCTTGCCCTAGAGAAGAAAATTCTGAAGCTTTGTCGTCTTCTAATGCATCCATTTCTTTTATGTCGGCACCTGCAATAAATGCTTTTTCTCCCTCTGAGGACAAAATAACACCTCTTAAATCTTTAAAGTCTGTGTCTGTTATTAAAGTCAGCAAAGCTTTTAGCTCGGAAAGCAATTCTTTGTTTAATGCATTTAATACTTTTGGGCGATTAACACTGATTGTTAAAATTTTGTCTTCTTTAATGACTAATAAATTTTTATATTTTTTTAATAACATTTTTTCTCCCAAGAGGCCTTACCCCTTTTTTTAATTTTTTATCCCCAAGCAAACCCGTCCCAAGCAAACCCGTCCCCGGTGGACCCGTCCCCTTTTTTAATTAAAAATCTCTTCAGAAATTACTATCTGTTGGTACGATTTTTCTTTCCATGATGGTTTTTTGTCTTTGTCTTCTAGTAAAGCTCTTACTCCCTCTAATAAATCGGGATGTTTAACAAAATATGTAGCCATTTTATATTCTTTATCAAAAAGTTTTTTTGCATTGCCCAACCAGTCGCGTTTTTGTTTTAGTTGTTTAAAAATAAATTTTAAAGAATGTTTAGAACTATAATTAAAGTTTTCTATGGCTTTTAAAATCCAAGGGTCCTCCCCTTTGTATAAATGCAATTGCTTATCAAAATTTTCTATGTTTTTAGCGCTACAAACTTCCCTTATAAATTTTTTGTTTTCTGTTAAAGGGCCTGGCTTTAAATTTTCTTTTTGGTCTAAGTATTTTAATTTTTGTTGCAATAGTTGTGTAAAGTTTTCGCTAGCCACTGTAGATAAAAAGTTTAACAACTCCTTTATGCTTTGGGAGGGGATATAATAATCCGCCAAGTTACAAAGCAAAATGTCGGCGGCCTTTATTCTTTGCGAGCTTAATCCTAAAAATAAACCAAACTCCGAAGCCGATAAATAATTAGAAGCACCTACATCGGGAAAAAAACCAATTAAAGCCTCGGGCATGGAAACCTGAGAGGTTTCTGTAACAATTCTATATGCGCAAGAGTTTAACAAACCCAAACCCCCTCCAATAGAAAATCCTTCGGCCACTGCAATAACTGGGGTTTTCATACCTCTTAATAGAATATGCAGCCCATATTCTTCTTTAAAAAACTGATGCGCTTCGCTCACTTTATTGTGGCGAATGTCTTGGCACACTTCTATAATATCTCCACCAGCACAAAAGGCTTTAGATATGGAACTTTTTAGCACTATGGCCATTATATTTTGATCGTTTTCTAAATCTTTTAAGTGTGTTTGCAAAGAATGTATTAAGGGGCGGTTTAAGGCATTTAAAGACTCTGCTCTATTTAAAGTTAAAGCCGCAACAGATTTGCTAAGGTTTTCTTTAATAATCAAAAACAAACCCCTTCTTATTGTGTTAAAACTTCATATCTTTATATAAATTAGTTTACAAAAACACAGAGTCTCGCTAAGGTATGCTCATTATGAGAACTAGTCAAAGAGCCTTAAATCAATTACGACCCCTATCTATTACTACTGACCCTAATTCTTATGCCGAGGGTAGCGCGCTAATTACGCTAGGTGGCACAAAGGTTTTATGCACAGCTACTGTGGAAAAAAATACACCCAAATGGTTAGACGGAAAAAATCAAGGCTGGCTAACTGCCGAATACGCAATGTTACCTCGAGCAACACATACTCGAATTAAAAGAGAAAAAGCTTTATCGGGAGCACGCTCGCAAGAAATTTCTCGCCTAATTGCACGAAGCCTTCGCGCCTGCATCGACTTAAAGGCCATTCCTGGAAAACAAATTTTTATAGATTGTGATGTTTTACAAGCCGACGGAGGCACTCGAACGGCCAGTATTACTGGCGGCTTTGTAGCCTTAGCATTGGCTTTAAATTTTATTCACCAAAAAGGCGAAATTAGCCACATCCCTTTAAATTCTTATATTTCAGCAGTTAGCGTAGGTGTTGATAAAGAAGATATTTTGTTAGATTTAGACTATCAAGAAGATTCACGAATTGCTGTGGACATGAACTTTGTTATGAATAATCGTAATGCCTTTATTGAAATACAAGGAACAGCGGAAAAAAATGATTTTAGCTTTACGCAATTACAAAAAATGTCAGAACTTGCACAAACCGCAAGCATGGAATTATTTGAAAAACAAAAATCCCTTATTGGTGATTTTTTTCCTTTGGACAAAGCCTAAAAATGCCACAATACCTACCAGAAATTAAACTTTTTACAGGAAACGCCAACCCCGAATTTGCAAAAAAAGTGGCAAACCATCTTAAAAAACC
>JAAOIK010000017.1 GCA_015163855.1 Pseudobdellovibrionaceae bacterium | reverse complement strand
CGCTTTTTTGGCTTTACTTTGTGACGAAGCGAAGCCTACTTAAATCTAACAAATTAAGTCCATTTAATTTCCAACCTTTCCATTGCTTTTTCATCATTAAGCTAAAGTGAATTTCTCCCAAAGGTATTAAGACATAGTTATTTAATAACACTTCCATAGCCTTCGAGCATAGTTGTTTTTGTAATTGTTTTTTTTTCCGTTTAGAAATATTTTTGTTTACGATATTTTCTAATTGTTTTACTAGTTTGTCGTAAGTGGAATTACTAAATTGAATATAGTTATTAATTTTGCCCGTGGTTAAGGTTTCCATGGCCGCCAAACAAGTAGGGCGATCTAAAGGGATACCTTTGCGGAAGATAGGAAAAGATTTTAATTTTAAAGATTGTATATACATACCTTGCTCTACTGCGCGCAGTTGAATTTTTAAACCTAAGTGTTTTTTCCATTGATTTTGCAACCACTCCATACCGCGTTTTATGTCGGGCCCTCCCGATTTACTGTAGGCTAAAGTCCATTGTTGGTTGCGTGCTTTTAAGGGAACTTTACTAAAAGCTTTTTTAGCGCGTTTTAAATTAATGTCATAAAACACAGGTTTAGAAAAATAACTTAAAGCTAAGCTAGGATAACCAGGTTGACCTAAGGCGTGATAGATTTTTTTTAACTCTACATAGTTTAAGGAGTAAACCAAGGCTTTTCGTAAATTGGGGTAAGCCTTTAAGGTAGACGAAAAACCTAAGTAATCAAATTTCATCATAGGAACTTGAAAAAACTCTTTGTGGTTTTTAAATCGAGAGATGTCTGAAGTTAGCACTTGCTTTAAAAAATCAATGCGGCCCGATTGGTATAAAAGTAAAGCGGTGGTATCTTCTTCTACAAAATACACCTCCACTAAAGGCAATTGGTTTTTACTATTATCCGCAAAATAGGGGTTAGGTTCTAAAATAATTTTTTGATTAAGAGTCCATTTTTTTATTTTATAAGGGCCATTGGTAACTAAAGTATGTGCTTGTTTAATGCTTGGAGTTTTTAAACTGTATTGTGGAGCTAAGCTAGGGTAGGTTAATTTATAAAGTAACTCGGGGTCAGGTTGGTTTAAATAAAAATTTAATAAAAAGCCTTTGGCAGTTATTCCCAATCGAGATAGTTTTTTTTTCTTTTGCAAAATTGCTTTTGCATTTTTAATATGAAGCAGTAACCGTACTTTTGTATTGGTGGTTTTAAATAAATTTTGATAACTTTGTAAGTAGTGTTTAGCCGTAATCGTTTTGCCATTAGACCACTTTAATTTAGGGTTTAATTGACAAGACAGGTGTAAGGCATTTTTCCATATACAATGATTGCCCAAATACGGTTTTAGTACATTTCCTTCATAACGGTATAAACTAGAATACAGATTATAAAATAAATAATGCGAAGCCGTGCCTCGTACTAAAGCCGGGTTTAATTGACGAGGGTCTCTTTTTAAATAAAGGCGAAAAGGGCCTTTGCTAAGTGCTTGTTTTTCCTTTAGTTTTTTCGATTCCCCCCAGCCTAAAACCTGTGTTCGAGGTAAGTGTAATAAAAACAATATTATAATGAAGAGATTTAAACTTTTTTGCATAAAATTACGATATTATTATATGAGGTTATATATTTCATGGATATTTCTTTGTAGTTTAATGTTTTTTACTTCTTGTTCAAGTAAAAATGTGAATGTAAATCGCCTAAATTGTGAGCTAAAAATAGACACTAGCTCTTGTAATACGGTATTGCCTAGTAATGCTAGAAATTTAAGTATACGAGTGTCTGCTCCAAACCCTATTGTGGTAAATAACCAGAACTTACAGTTAGTGGGTTTTTGTAATGAAGGGGCTTATCCAGATAATCATATTACATGGGAAATAAAAGAAGCTAATAATAGTGCGGCAGTATTAACTTCGCTGGAAACTAATGGAAATGCACTATGTGAGAATGGAAAATTTCGCTTCACTATTAATATTGAAAAACTTCAACGCAATTTAGCTACAAAGTCCACTCAAAAATATACATTGTATTACGGAATTGTTGGTTTTGATTATACAGGTACTGTTGGAGGTAGTAATCAATTTAATCACGATTTATCTGTGACCAAAAACTAGTAATTAGTTTTGGGTAATTGATATTCGTGTTTCTTTAAAGCGACCCTAATAATTACTTACTTAAATTTGGCTTGCCATTTTTTTTGCCAAAAACTTTGAAGGTCATCTAAAATAGCTAAGTTTGCAGGAAAAATTATAGTGGTTAAAAAAGCACCAAAAAATACGCCCCAACCCAAACCTAAAGCAATAGGCACTACAAAAGGGTCTAAGCCTCCCCAGCCATAAGCGGTTGGTAAAATGCCTACCACAGTGGTAATAGTGGTTAAAAAAATAGGCCGTAAGCGCATTTTTGTAGCAGTGATAATACTAGCAGTAAGAGTGGCTCCACCTGCTCGCTCTTCATTAACAAAAGAGACTAATACAATGGCGTTATTTACTATCACTCCAGCTAAAGCGACTATTCCCAATAAGCCTAAAAAAGTTAAAGGTTTTCCATGTAAATAAAAAGTCCAAATAACGGCCATAACACCTAAGGGAATAGTGGTAAACAAAATTAATGCTGCTTGTAAAACATTTTTAAAAGTTAAAATTAAAATCATAAAAATTCCAAAAAGGGCAATAAGAAAGGCTTTAGCTAAAGACTGCATACTTTCTTTGCTGTCTTTCCCTTCCCCTCCAAAAAAATAATTTACTTTAGGGTATTGGCTGTTCCATTTTTTTACTTGCTTGCGTAATAATTTATTAACAGCAGTGGAGTTAGTAATGTCTTCGTTAATTTTTGCAGTAACTCGCACTTGTCTTTTATTATTTTCGTGTTCGTATAAAGAAATACCTTTGGTTTTTTGTAAATGAGCCAAACGGCTTAAGGGAATTAAATTTCCTTGTAAATTAGGAATGGGTAAGCTCATTAGTGATTTTTCAGAATTATTTTTAAAACCATCTAAAGAAACGCGAATATCAATTTCTTCATCTAATTTTCTAATACTAGTAGCCACTACTCCTTCGTAAGCGGCGCGAATAGAGTTTCCAATAGTTTCTAAGGATAACGAGGCAGCCGCTGCCTCTACAGGGTTTACTTTAATTTGTAATTCCGATTTTCCCACTAAATAGCTGTCATCAACTTCTAAAACGCCGTCAACAGTTTTCAAAAAGGTTTTTGCGCTAGCCACGGCATTTAGTATGTCTTTGTACGATTTTCCACGAATACCTAAACTAACGGGTTTTCCCACAGGAGGTCCCCCTTTTTTTTGTACATAATTAATTTTTTTTAAACCCTTTATAGAATCACCCACATAACTTTTTAATTCTTCAATAATAGTAAAAGCCGTACGGTCTCTATTAGTAGCGGGACTTAAATAAACATTAATTTGTCCATACTCGTTACCTCTTTTTGTATTAGGGTCTCCAGGGTCACTTTGTTGTAAACCCACTTGAGTGGTAAAGTCGGTAACTTCTTTTTTACTAAATTGGCTTAAAGCATTTTCAATAGGCCTTACTAGCTGTATCACTTTTTTTAAAGGAGTGCCTGTGTTTGCTTCAAAGCGAATTTGAAAAATTTCTATTCCTCCAGAGGGAAATAAAATAAAAGACATTTTTGTAGCTAAAAATAAAGTCGCTAAAAAAAGCACAAAAGAACTTCCAGAAACTAAGTAACGGCGTTGTAAAACTTTTTCTATTAATCGGCCGTATAGGGGAGTGACACGCTGGTTCCAGTACTTTGCTAAAGATTTTTTTTTCGCTTTTTCTACATCTTTAGTGCTAATCCATCGTGCTAGGTGATGAGGTAAAATAAAAAAACACTCGTAAAGGCTAAAAAATAAAGCGGCAATTACTCCCAAGGGAATAAATTTAATAAACTTACCCATAATTCCCGACATAAATAACATGGGAGTAAACGCAACAATTGTGGTCATTACCGAAGCAGTTATAGGGGCCCATACTTGTTGGGTGCCTTTAATGGCCGATTCCTCTGTAGATAAACCGTCTTCTCTATGTCTTTGCACATTTTCGGTTACCACAATGGCATCATCAACCAACATACCTATAACGATAATTAAACCCATCATGGTTAAAAGATTAAGCGAAGTACCTGTAGTTAAAAAATATATTATTGTTGCAAAAAAAGCGAAGGGAATACCAACGGCGGTAATGAAGGCTACTTTAGTGGGTAAAATTAAAGATAAAATAAGTAGAACAAAAAACAAACCAATTAACATATTGTTAGATAAAACATTTAAACGGCG
>JAAOIK010000016.1 GCA_015163855.1 Pseudobdellovibrionaceae bacterium | reverse complement strand
TAACCCGAGTGAGAGGTGTTAAAAACCATTTCGCCAACAGCTACTTTGTCTGTATTTCCATGCCAAACCGCTGTTAAATAAAAACCATCTTCTAAAAATAAGTATGCTTTTTCCACTTAAACCTTTTGTAGCAAACACTGTATAATGGCAGCCCTAGCTGGTACAGAATGGCTTACCTGTTTGTAAATAAAACTATGTTCATAATCGGTAACTGCTTTTTCTAAATCTAAACCTTCCACATAGGGGCCAGGATGCATCACTTTTAAAGGCTCTTGCTTAGTTTCGTTGGCCTTTTCAATATCTTTTAACCTTAGTTGGTAGTTTTTTTTGTAATTTTCTAAAAACTTTACAGAAAAATTTTTTCTTTCTTCTTGTAGTCTTAATACCATAACAATATCTGCCCAATCTAAAGCCTCTTGTTTGTTTTCAAAGTAGTTTAATTCTTTAGGAGGAGGAGTTGTGCAACATTCTTCAGGACAGCAATACGCTAATTTAAAACCCCAATCTGGCAATAAGTTTTTGTGGGAATTGGCTACTCTGTTAAGAGAAACATCTCCTAAAAATAAAAGGTTTTTGTTTTTATTAACTAACCCCTCTTTATGCAAAGTAAATAAATCTAATAAGGCCTGTGTGGGATGAGAAACGCTACCGCTACCTGCACTAATAACAGGAATTTTTAGTGAATATAACTCCTTAATATCTAGCTGGTCTGCCCCATGTCTAACTACTAATAAATCTGCTCCCATAGCCTCAATATTGCGCAAAGTTTCCGCTAAGCTTTCGCCTTTATTAGTACTAGAGGTTTTCTGGTTAAAATGAACAACATTCATCCCTAACTTATAACAAGCCATTTCAAAGCTAATTTTTGTGCGAGTACTAGATTCTAGAAATAAAAATACCGCCGTTTTGTTTTTAAAAACCTGTAAATTTTCTACAGTTAAAAAAAAATTTTTCACCCAAAAAGAGTCAATGTCAGAAACAAGAATTAATTTATTTTTTTCCAAAGTCGATCTCCTAAAAAAACCATAATTTTTCTTCAGTGCAAAGGTAGCAAACTGGAACTTCTGCGACTCAGCCCAAAGGGATGCCTGAGCAAAAGTGTCAACTTGCCATTTCGTCTGCGCTCAAGAAAAAATTATTTTATCATATGAAAAAACCGTTTCCACCTAAGCTCTAAAGGGTCACACAAAAAAGAAATTAATGGTAAAGTTTTTTCGCAACTTAACCAAACTACTAAAGCCCTGCCTATTAAATTAGCCTCAGGAACAAAGCGTTTATCTTCTCTCCAAAAACGAGAATCTTGAGAGCCATCTCTATTGTCACCCATCATAAAGTAATGTCCCTTTGGAACTTCATAAGGCCCGTAAGAAGATCCATAAGCAGCATCTCTTTGCTGATTTCTTAATAAAATACTATGAGCATGTCCATCAATGTTTTCTTCCCAGTGAGTAAAGAAACTAAAACTTTCTCCCGTAGAATTTATAGCATTTTTATCAACCCAATCCAGCTCTGCCTTTACTCTTCCCACAGGAACTGTTTTGGGAATTAAAATATCATTAATATATAAATCTCCACTTTCGTAAAAAACCCGGTCCCCTGGGACACCAATTACTCTTTTGATATAATATACTGAGGGGTTTTCTGGATAACGAAAAACCATCACCTCGCCCCTTTTAGGGTTAGCAAATCTGGTAATCCACTTTTTAGTAAATGGCCAACGAATGCCATAAATAATTTTATTTACAAAAATATGATCATGCACCAATAAAGTGGGCAACATACTTCCTGAAGGAATAACAAAAGCCTCTAGTAAAGACCAACGCAAAGTTAGGGCAACCAAAACAGCAATCAATATTGAGCCAAAACCCTCTGTCCAAAAAGTATTTTTAATTTTATTTCTCTGTTTACCCATTGTCTTCTCCATTAATTTTCTGTAGTTTTTAAGATAGCCAAAAAGGCTTCTTGAGGAACACTGACTTTTCCTACTTGCTTCATTCTTTTTTTACCTGCTTTTTGTTTTTCAAGCAACTTTCTTTTTCTACTAATATCCCCACCATAGCATTTAGCGGTTACATCTTTTCTTAAGGCACCTAAACTTTCTCTGGCTAAAATTTTTGCCCCCACAGCGGCTTGAATGGCAATTTGATACTGTTGCCTAGGTATTAGCTCTTTTAATTTTTTTGCCAAAAACCGACCCTTAGTGTCGGCCTGACTTTTGTGTACAATAGCAGATAAGGCGTCTACAGACTCACCATTTAGTAAAATATCTAACTTCACTAAATCCGCCTGTGCATATTCTAAAAATTCATACTCTAAAGAGGCGTAACCTTTAGATAAAGATTTTAACTGATCATAAAAATCTAAAATCATTTCATTTAAGGGAAGCTTGTAATCAATAACCACTCTGTTTCCCGCAATGTATTCCATATTAATTTGCGTTCCCCTTTTTCTTTCACATAATTTTAAAATAGTACCCACAAAATCTGCTGGCGTATGAATACTTACTTTTACAAAAGGCTCTTCCATATATTCAATTTTAGAAACCTCTGGCATATCTGCTGGGTTTTCTAGTTCAAAAGATTCTCCTTTAGTAGGATGCAATTTGTAAACTACCGAAGGTGCTGTGGAAATTAAATGCAAATCAAATTCTCTTTCTAATCTTTCGCGAACAATTTCCATATGTAATAAACCTAAAAAACCACAACGAAAACCAAAGCCTAATGCTCCCGAACTTTCTACTTCATAGGTAAAACTAGAATCATTTAAAGATAGTTTTTCTAAGGCCAGCTTTAGGTCTTCGTAATCGGGCGCCTCCACAGGAAAAAGGCCAGAAAAAACCATGGGCTTTACTTGCTTAAAGCCATCTAAAGCGGTTGTTGCTTGCTCTAAGCCTGCCGAAGATTTATGAGTAACCGTGTCGCCCACCTGCACACCTTTTATGGTTTTAATTCCACAAATTAAAAAACCCACCTCTCCCTGCTGTAACTGTAATGTGTTTTCTGGAAAAGGAGAAAAAAATCCTAATTTTAAAACTTCATAGTCTTGATTAGTATTCATAAATAAAATACGATCTCCCTTTTTTAAGTGGCCATCGACTATGCGGCAAAGAATAACTACCCCTTGATAAATATCAAACCAAGAATCAAAAACTAAAGCTCGTAAAGCTTTTGAAGGATTCATTTTTGGCGCTGGAATTTTAGTAACAACTCTTTCTAAAACTTCATCTATTCCCACTAAATTTTTTGCGCTAACTAATAAAGCATCACTAGTGTCTAAGCCAATAGCCTCTTCCACTTGCAACTTTACCCCCTCCACATCAGCTGCAGGAAGGTCTACTTTGTTAAGTACTACAATAATTTCTAAATTGTGTTCAATGGCCATATACACATTAGCTAATGTTTGTGCTTCCACTCCTTGGGCTGCATCCACTACTAAAATCACTCCCTCACAAGCTTTTAAAGAACGAGAAACTTCGTAAGCAAAGTCCACATGTCCTGGAGTATCAATTAAATTTAGCTGGTAAGTTTTTCCGTCTTTAGCTTTATGGTTTAAGCGAACCGTTTGGGCTTTGATAGTAATGCCCCGCTCTCTTTCGATATCCATTTGATCCAAAAATTGCTCTTTGCGATTTCTGTCTGATACGGCACCAGTTACCTGCATTAAAGCATCAGCTAGCGTAGACTTTCCATGGTCGATATGAGCAATAATAGAAAAATTGCGAATTAAAGCTTTATTCATGTTTGTATTAAACCAGTAGTATACATCTTAACTTTTTACTTAGCTTTGAAAAAAAGTTAGTTTCCAAAATCAGCTTTTTGAGGAAGTAAATTTAACTCTAACTGTCCAGAAAGGTGTTCTTTATACTGAATTAAAACTTGGTCGACACCTTGTCGAATATATTCGGCCACAGGAACTTTTGTTTTACAGTTTAACTCTTTTAATTGCTTTAACTGCTGCTCGGTTAAATACACTGTTGTTGCAATTTTTTTAGACATCTACTCTCCTTTTAAAATATTATTTTACTGTTGCTGCAAATGCTTTACTCTATCTTTTAATTCTTCTACTTTATTTAAAAGTTCCCAAGAAAATTCTGGCTCTGACCTTCCAAAATGACCATAAGCTGCTGTTTTTAAGTAACGGGGTTTTAGCAAATCAAAAAAAGTAATAATGCTCGAAGGTTTTAAATCCCAAACCTCCTGCACCGCTTTAGCTAAAAGATTTTCACTCACAGTAGCTGTTCCATAAGTTTGTAACATTAAACTAACTGGCGCTGCCACACCAATAGCGTAGGACAATTGTATTAAACATTTTTTAGCCAAACCTGCTGCTACAATATTTTTAGCAATATGGCGAGCAGCATAAGAGGCCGACCTGTCCACCTTACTTAAATCTTTACCAGAAAAAGCCCCTCCTCCATGAGAGCCGTGCCCTCCATAAGTATCTACAATAATTTTTCTGCCCGTTAAACCGCAGTCTCCTTTGGGGCCTCCCACCACAAATCTACCTGTGGGGTTAATAAAAAAATGTGTGTTATTATCTATTAACTCTTTTGGCACCACAGAGGGAATAAGCTGATCTCTTACCAAATCAACAATCTGTTTTTGATCAACCTCTTCGTTGTGTTGAGTGGATAAAACAATACTTTCAATGCGTTTTATTTGTCCATCTGCATACTCCACAGAAACTTGGCTTTTACTATCAGGGCGTAAAAAATTAACAACTTTAGATTTTCGCATCTTAGCTAATTTTTTAACTAATTGATGAGACAAAGAAATACTTAAGGGCATGTACTCCTTGGTTTCCACATTGGCATACCCAAACATTAAACCTTGATCTCCTGCACCTTGCTCACCATCACTTTGTGTTTTTGCATCTACTCCCAAAGCAATATCGGGGCTTTGTGAATTTAAAGACACAATAACTTTACAAGAGTTAATATCAAAACCTTCTTCTTCGCTGGTGTAGCCAATATCTTTAACAATATTTTTACTCACTTCTTCTATATTTACTTTTGCTTTAGAGGTAACCTCCCCTCCAATTACTAGTAAATCTTTGGTGATCATGGTTTCACAAGCCACTCGACTTAAAGGGTCTTGTTTTAAGTAGGCATCTAAAACACCATCACTAATTTGATCGGCTACCTTATCGGGGTGACCTTCCGAAACCGATTCGCTGGTAAATACATAATTTGACATACCTTGCCATATATCAGTTTTTCTTGGTTTTGTGGAGAGGTTTTTTTATTAAAATCTACTTTTGTGGATTGCGTAAAATGCCCGTTTCACACAAGCTGTTTTTTCTATAATGGGCTTATTAAAGCCGCTTTGGGCCCTGTAAAACATTGAAGCACAAGTTATATAACCGGCTTATAAAAATTGGGTTTTTTCTGTGATTAAATTTTGCTTTAAAAAGGCTTTGGTGGATATTTTTGGGCGCGAGGGCAATTGTACTTCTACTATTTTTAAATAGGTTAAAGAATTTTCTTCCTTTCCACAGACGATGGCAAAACCCTCTTTATCTAAACTTACCACAGACCCTGGAAAAAGATTTTCTTCTAAAACAGAAGGCAGTTTTCCCTTTTCGGTCTTGTGAATTTTACAAGTTAAAACAGCTTCTTTGTTTTTAAAACTACAGCTAACACCTCGATTTAAAGCCAAGCCCCTTACAAAGTTGTGCAAGTCTTTTGCAGGCAAGCTCCAATCTATTTTCTGTTCCGCTTTTTCAATTTTATCAGCATAAGTTACTAAGTCTGCATTTTGCTTAGTTAGTTGTATTTTTTTTGGAGAGTGTAAATAGGTTTTTAAATCTTCTAATAATAATTGAGGGGCTAAGCACTTTAATTTTTCATGCAAATCAATGGAGTTTATATTTTTTTCTATTTCTATTTTTTTTTCTCCAATAATATCTCCAGCATCTAAAGCCTTGGCCATTACTTGCAAACTAACTCCTGTGACTGTATCACCCGCCATAATAGCTCTTTGTATAGGGGCAGCACCCCTCCATCTAGGAAGCAAGCTTGCGTGTAAATTTACTACTTTTTGAGGGTATAGATTTAAAAAATCTTGTGATAAAATTTGCCCGTAAGCCACAACCACCGCGGCCTCTGCGTTTAAGTGTTTTATTTCATCTAAAGCCATGTTCATTTTTTGTGGAGTTATAACTGGTAAATTATTTTGTATAGCATACTGCTTAACAGCACTTTGCTGCAATTGCATAGACCTGCCAGCTTTTCTGTCAGGCTGGCTCACTACCATTACCACTTCGTATATATGAGATTTTTGTAATGCTTGTAATTGATAAACTGCAAAATCTGTTGTGCCTAAAAAAATTATTTTTATTTTCATAATTATAACTCGCCAGTTCCGCCCAAGTTATAACCTTGTTTTTTAATTTCTGCTTTTAATCTTTTGGATTTTACAAAGCTTAGTCTATCTAAAAATAATTTACCATCTAAGTGATCAATTTCATGTTGAATACAAATGGCCAATAACCCATCGGTTTCTAATGTGCAAGTTTCTCTTTTTTCATTTTGATATTTTACTTTAACCCACTTTTTTCTTTCTACCGTTTCATAATAACCAGGAACACTTAAACAGCCTTCGTCAAAAGTGGTCACTGCTTTGCTTTCTATAATTTCTGGGTTAAATAAAATTAACGGCATATTAATTTTTTTTTCTAAGTTGGTTAACTGATAAGAACCCGTTTCTTCAGTGTCGCCTTCGTTGGGAGTGTCGCCTTCGTTGGGAGTGTCGCCTTCGCTGGAAGTGTCGCCTTCGTTGGGGGTGTCGCTTTTTACATCATCATAACGCGAAGAACGAACATCAATAACCAGCAAGCGTTTTAATTCGCCCACTTGAGGAGCTGCCAAACCAATACCTCTAAATTTATACATGGTTTCTAACATGCTTGCAGACAAAACTATGTCGTTGTCTAAAATAGTCTCTACTTTTTTAGATAGTTGTTTTAGCCTAGCGTCTGGGAACTTTAATATTTCTAAAATAGCCATAAGTGGTGATAACACACTGCTTGTTTATAGTCAAAAATACAAAAATTGACTATAAATTCATAGTGCTATATTGTTTTTAAAAACCTAACAGGAGCCTTACATGTCTGACTTTCAATTAACTACTTTTAAAGAGTTTAAAATAGAAACCTTCGTAGAAAAACTAGAAGCACTTTTAGAAAAGAATCGAAAAGTAACAGCAGAGGCTTTAAAGCAATCCACTTTTAACTATGATAATTTTGTTAGGATATTATCTAATGCCGACGAAGAATTAGAGTTATTTTATTCGCCATTAAACTTATATAACGGTGTTTTAAACTCTACAGAAGTTCGTAATGTTGTAAAAAAAGCACGCCCTTTAGTAGTCACCTACTCTTTAGAGCGATCGCAAAATAAGGGTATTTTTGATGCCTACAATAGTATTAAAAACTCTGCAGAGTTTTTAAATTTAACTTTTGTGCAACAACGCGTAGTCACCGAAGCGCTAAAACACTTTAAACTTTCCGGGGTTCACTTAAAAGACGAAGACAAAAAAACATTTAATACAATTGCTCAAAAATTGTCTAAGTTAGAAACGCAATTTTCTAATAATACTTTAGATTCTCGACAATCTTGGTCTAAAACTGTTACTAATTTAAAAGAACTAGAAGGCACTCCCAAAAATACGCTCGATTTAATGAAGCAAAAGGCTGAAGAAAAAAAGATAGACGGTTGGCTTATCACTTTAGATGCTCCTATTATGATGCCACTTATGCAATATTGCAAAAACTCTTCTTTAAAAGAAGAAGTTTTTAAAAAAGCCTCCTGCCTTGCTTCCGAACTAGAAGGTTTTGAAAAATGGAACAACCTTCCCATAATGAAAGAAATTTTAGAGCTAAGACAAGCTAAAGCCAAAATTTTAGGTTTTGAAAGTTTTGTAGAACTTTCTTTAGCCAGTAAAATGGCCTCTGGTTTTGCCGAAGTTAATACTTTTTTATCTAAACTATCTGCACAAACAAAGTCGCTGGCTAAAAAAGAATACGACGATTTAAAACAGTTTGCAAAAACAAAAGACAACTTAGTTATGCAAGATTGGGATAGAGCGTATTACGCAGAACTATTTAAAAAAGAAAAGTTTAAAGTAGATAATGAAGAAATTAAACAATACTTTAATGATGCTCATGTTATAAAAACTTTATTTCACATTACAGAAAATTTATACAATATAAAAATTAAAGAAAAAGCCGAAAACAAAAATGTTTGGCATCCCGATGTAACCGAGTATGAAATTTTTTCTTCTGCTGGTGAATATATTGCAAAATTTTATTTAGACCTTTATGCCCGCTCTGGAAAAAGCTCTGGTGCGTGGATGTCTTCTTTTAGTAGTTACTCTAAAAACCAAAAGGCTATTGCCTACATGGTTTGTAACGCTTCTCCTCGAGTAAATAATCAACCCGCTTTATTAAGTCACAACGATGTTATTACTTTATTTCATGAATTTGGTCATGGCATTCATCATTTATTAAGTGCTATTTCTGAATTTGATTTATCTGGAGGCGGCGGAGTAGAATGGGATGCCATTGAGGCCCCTAGCCAATTTATGGAAAATTTTTGTTGGGACCCAGAAGTATTAAAAATGCTTTCTAAGCATTACAAAACTAAAGAAAGTTTATCCGACCATTTAATTGATGCATTAATTGCCTCTAAAAATTATAACATTGGATTATTTTTTGCAAAACAAATAGAGCTGGGTTTATTTGACCTTCGTTTACATAAATATAACGAAGGTGTTTATGATACTTTAAATAAAGTTAGAGAAGAAGTTTCTGTTAGCAAGGCCCCTGACTTCAATCGATTCCCTAATAGCTTTGGTCATATTTTTGCGGGAGGTTATGCTTCTGGTTACTACAGTTATATATGGGCAGATGTATTATCTGCAGATATTTTTATGGCCTTTAAAGAAGAAAGTATAAAAAATAAAACCAATTTGCTGTCTGTTAATACTGGTAAGCGATTTTTGAAGACTTACTTAAGCCAAGGCGGAGCAAAACCCGCCATGGAATTGTTTAAAGATTTTAGAGGGCGAGAGCCAGATATTGATGCGCTTTTAAGTATGAATGGAATTAAGCAATAAACTTAATCAATACTAGAATACACTCTACGACTGTCTTCAAAATCATCTAATTGTTCCAGCAAAAGATAGACTTCTTTTTGTTGTTCTTCTGTTAAATCGGGAGCTTGCTTAGGCCTATAAGCAGGCTCTGCTTTTAAAATTTCCCATTCTCTTTGTACTAAAGCTTTTTGCATGGTCTCTAAGTTCTTTAAGTCGGTATAAAATAAATAAGAGGTAACGACATTAAGGTCTTGCTCACTAAACTCACCAGTTTCTACATCAGAAGCATCTACCTCTATGGCTTCTTCTTCCATATCGTTTACCGTTTTTTTAGTGCTGGCCTCTACCATTCCCACTTTATTAAAATTCCAAGAAACACTGCCATTTTCTGCCCATGCGCCAGAATTTTTTCTTAATAAAGTTTTTAAGTCAGAAACTGTGCGATTTTTATTATCGGTTTGGCATTCAATAATAATACCCACTTGATGAGGGCCAAAAGCTTCATAAATTTTTTCTTCAATAGTGGCATCGCCAGTGTCACCACTAGCTCTTTTTAAAGCGCGCTCAATGGTATCGTTAGGGCAAGACAAAGACTTAGCTTCAGAAATAGCAGCTTTTAATCTAGCATTCCCCTCGGGGTCTACTCCTCCCAATTTTGCAGCTACTAAAATTTCACGAGCAAGTTTGGTAAAAATTCTACCTTTTTTTTCTGCCTTTACTGCTTTGCCTGCATTTTTCCAAGCCTTTCCCATGTTTTACCTTAAATCTTTTATGAGTATTTAAAAAGTGTGATCAAAGCCAACATCACCGCTTACGCCAACTTGGTAAGCCGAAACTTTTCTCTCAAAAAAATTCGCTAATTCTTGTGTGTTTTGTAATTCCATAAAACCAAAAGGGTTTTTAGAATTGTACACCTTTGCCATACCTAATCTTACAAAATGTTGATCGGCCACAAACTCTAAATAAGAGCGCATGTCTTTTCCGCTTAAGCCTACAATCCCTTTACTTAAAAATTCTGTTGCAAAATTCATTTCACACTCAATAGCTTCGGCCAACATGGTACGAATAATATCTTCAAAGTCTGGTTGCCATAATTCTGGCTCCTCTTTTCTAACTGTATCTATCACCTTAAAAGCAAAATTCATGTGACAGCTTTCATCTCTAAATACCCAATTGGTTCCCGTAGCTAAGCCGTTAAGCAAGCCTTTGGATCGTAAAAAATAAACATAAGCAAAAGATCCAAAAAAGAACAATCCCTCAATGCAAGTTGCAAAACAAATCATGTTTAATAAAAATTTTCTACGATCTTCTAAAGTGTTTAACTCATCCACTTTTTGCACAAAGCTAATCCATTTAAAAGCAAAATCTCCCTTAGCCTTTATAGTTTGAATGTTGTGAATAGCCGCAAAAGCTTCGTTTCTTTCTTTTTCATTGGGAAGATAGGTGTCTAGTAAAGTTAAATAAAATTGAACATGCAGAGCTTCTTCATAAAGCTGACGAGATAAATACAACCTAGCCTCTGGCGAGTTAAGGTGCTTGTAATAATTTAATACTAAGTTATTGCTAACAATAGAATCTCCTGTTGCAAAAAAAGCCACCAATCGTTGAATTAAAAATCGTTCTGCTTCTGTAATTTTGTTAGAATTTAAATCTACTAAGTCGGTGCTAAAGTCCACTTCCTCTACTGTCCAAGTATTTTTAATTGCATCTTTATACATTTCAAAAAAATCTGGATACTTCATTGGCCTTAAGGTTAGCTCGTAACCGGGATCTAATAACATTTTTTCTCCTTCTTTATTTTTGTTTTTCTAAATAATTACTACCAACAATCTTTTTAAATTTACTACTGACAAGCTTCGCAAATTTCTGGATTTTCTAAAGAACAAAGTAGCGCCTCTTCGTCTGTATATGTTTTTTTATTTGTAGAATCACTGCTGCTTGCAGTAGTTTTTTTAATTTTTGTTGCTGGTCGAGACCTTAAATAATAAGTAGTTTTTAAACCCTGCTTCCACGCATACATATACATGCTGGATAAAATTCCAACGCTTGGGCTTTCAATAAATAAATTTAACGACTGACTTTGATCAATAAAAGCACCACGGCCAGCTGCTAAATCAATTAATATTTTTTGAGGTAGTTCCCATACCGTTCTAAATCGCCGTTTTAAATCACTGGGTATTTCTGTAATCTCTTGTACAGAGCCTTCATTAAGTTTAATTTGGTTTTTTATTTTTTCTGTCCACAAAGCTTTCTTTTTTAACTCTTGAACTAAATATTTATTTACCTGTAAAAATTCTCCTGATAAAGTTTCTCTTTTAAAAAAATTAGCTAGTTGTGGCTCTGTAGCTTCATAAACTCCTGCCAAAGTAGCAATAGTTGCTGTTGGTGCAATGGCAATCATTAAAGAGTTGCGCAAACCATGAGTTTTAATTTTCTGTTTTAAATTATTCCACATTTTACTGTCTTCTGGAGTCACTCCCCAAGAGTCAAATTGTAAAATGCCCTCAAAAGCTTTAGTTTCTTTAAAGCCTGGATGAGCTCCTAGTTTTTCTGCTAACAAACAAGATGTTTCTAGAGCGGTAAAATAAATCATTTCTGAAATTTTATTAGACAATTTTAAAGCTTGTTCGCTGTCAAAATCATAACCTAATTTAAAAAATGCATCTTGCAAGCCCATTATGCCTAAGCCCACAGGCCTCCACTTTTTGTTAGAATTTTCTGCCACCTTAATGGGGTAAAAATTAATGTCAATAACTCGGTCTAAATATTTCATAGCCACAGATACTGTGGCTTTTAATTTATCAAAATCAAATTTTCCATTAACTACATGCTGCGCAAGGTTTACAGAACCTAAATTACACACCGCTACTTCTGAATTCGAAGTCACTTCAATAATTTCGGTGCACAAATTAGATAAGTGAACCGTTGGAGCTTTTGCCATTGCTTGTCGACTACTTTCTGAAGAAGATAAAATTTGATTACACTTTTTATTAGAAGCATCTTTAAAAGTCATCCAACCATTACCTGTTTGGGCTAAGGTTTTAATCATTCGTGAATATAAAGTTCGTGCTGGTATTTGCTTAACAAATTTTTTATTTTTTTCTCCTTCTAAATAAATTTCTTCAAAAATTTTACCATAACTATCTACTAGCTCGGGTATATCATTGGGGTTAAATAAAGACCAAGCTTCGTCTTGCTCTACTCTTTTCATAAATAAATCGGGTATCCAGTTAGATAAATTTAAATTGTGTGTTCTTTGGTATTCATCTCCTGTATTATCACGAAGTTGCAAAAATTCTTCAATATCCGCGTGCCAAGTTTCTAAATAAACACAAGCCGCTCCCTTGCGGCGCCCTCCTTGATTAACTGCAACCACAGAGGAGTCTAAAGTTTTAAGCCACGGAACAACACCATTAGAAAAACCATTAGTGCCCTTAATTAAAGAACCTCTAGACCTCACTTTAGAAAACGACAAGCCAATGCCTCCCGCAAATTTAGATAATAAAGCCACATCCTTATATTTGTTATAAATCTCTTTTAAACTATCCTCGGGAGAGTCTAATAAATAACACGAAGATAGTTGCGTTCTTTTAGAGCCCGAATTAAATAAAGTGGGTGAACTTGGAAGGTAGTCTAACTTAGAAATTAATTCATAAAACTCTGAAGCTTCTTCAAAAGTTTTTGCAAGACCACAGGCCACTCTTAAAAAGAAAAATTGTGGTGTCTCTGTAACTTTTCGCGTAGTAGGGTCTTTATACAAATAACGGTCGTATAAAGTTTTTAAACCAAAGTATTCAAAGTAATGCGTTCTTCTTTTGTTAACAATAACATTTAAGGCTTCTTTGTGGGTTTTAACAAATTTAAAACTCTCTTCAGAAATTAACCCCGCCTCATAACTGGTTTTTATGGACTGATAAAAGTTGTGAATAGACTGACTAGTTACTTCTTCATCAACATATCTAGCTAATAAGCGAGAAGCCAGTTGCGAATACTCAGGGTCTTCAGAGATTAAAAAAGAAGCGGTTTGAATACAAGTTCTGTCTAAATCCGCTGTGCTTGCACCATCATACAAACCGCTAATAGCTTTTGTAGCCACCTTCATAGGTTCCACTTCTTTTAAACCTATAGCACAAGCCATTACCACATTAACAATTTTATTAATGTCCACAGGCTCCAAACTACCATCTCTTTTTTGCACTCTCATAATTTTAGGGCCATCTTGTGAATTAGGCTGATTAGGAAAGTTCTCTTCCATCGTTGCTTTTTTATTGTCTACAGAGCTTTGAATCACAGGGTCAGGGTCTACGCTGGACTTCCGTGCTGTGCTAGAAATATCAGCGCTTGGAGGAACTAAATTGCTAAAGTCAGAGTTAGGATGGTGTGATTTATTTAGTGTGCTCATAGAAAATCTCCTGGTTGTTATGAAAAAAAATGCAAACAAAAAGCCTACCTATAGAATAGAAAGAAATACCAATTTTTCAAGTCTTGTTAGTTTTTTGACACGGCTTTGTAAGTAAGTTTTTTTCTTGACTTAAACAGGTTAGAAATGAGCCTTGAATCCACAAAAAAGTATTGGTTTTTTGACAGGGATATAGTGTGGTTTGTTTTCTAAGCAGGTCTGAGTTTTATAAAAACAGAGAGCCTAAAAGCTTTGCTTCGCTCATCCCTGCGGATAGTGTGGTTTGTTTTCTAAGCAGGTCTGAGCTTTATAAAAACAGAGAGTCTAAAAGCTTCGCTTCGCTCATCCCTGCGGGCTGAACGCTTTTAGGCTCTCTGTTTTTATAAAGCTCAGACCTGCTTAGAAAAGTTTTTTTTGGAAGGGAAAATAAAAAAGATTTCCTTTTGGAAATCTTTTTTTTCTATGAGTAAGAATTTTTTTAACTATTTATTGGTTTAATAAAATTAGTAGAAATAAACAAAGCTTAAGCTAGGGTTAAGCTCGGCAATCTTCAGATTCGATAGTTCTGCCCGAGTGGCCTTATTTTTAGTAACTTGTTTTCCCGTGTAGTAGGATAAATCCCATGTGGCTGCTAAGTTTTTTGTTATAAAACAACGAATACCTGCAGATAAAATGTAGCTAGGTATTTCTGTTTTTGCCACAATCTTAGAATCACCTATCCCATGTGGAGATAAGCGAAACCACTGATAACCTACTCCCAAATAAGGAGTCATCCATGTTTTATGGTGATGTTTAACTAAAGGTGCTTGTTTGTTAAATACATATTTTACAGAAACTCGCGCCCCGTATCGCTTAACATCTTTACCCGCGATTTGATCTTCTGCTAACTTTGCATATTTAAGTCCCAAAGAAAAATCCCAATGTTTTTTAAAAATATAACCCTTTGTGGCTTGTAAGGTAAAATTAGCTTGTTTTGTTTCCTTGTCACCTTTAGAAACCGTTTTTTTATTCCAATCCAAACTAGTTCCTAATTCAAAATACTTAACCACTTTGGATTTAGCCGCAGCAGAAACAGACATAGATAGTGTAAATAGTAATGCTATTAATAATTTCATATTTTTCCCTTATATTTATTTATTTCTTAACCTTTAAAAAAAGTAATTCCAATTCATAGTAATGCGAGAGCCTTTACTTTTCGTATTTTCAGAAGATTCCCGTGCTAAAGAATAAGTATATTCTAAAGCCATCATCATGTTGCGACTTATGGGAAAACGATTTCCCGCAGAAAAACCCACGGCTTGTACGGTTTTTCCCGCTGTTTTACTCCAGTCATACCCCATTCCCACATAAGGAACCTGTTTTTTTAACCATTTGCTACGCTTAGCTAAGCGTTTTATGTAGTAAGCTTTATGTAGTAAGTATTTTGTTGCAATGTTTAGCCCCAAACTTTTTTCTTCGTCTTTTTCATATTTCACAAGAAAGGCTAGGTCGTATTTTTGTTTAAAAATTATACCCTTTCCTAAATGGATAGCATAATTTGTGGTCTTTTCTTCTCCCACTGTTTTTTTAGAAAAGTCTAAAGCCGTACCCACTATTAAATAATGTTTTGCTTTTTTAAAGTAGCTGTGATGATGACTGCGGTGATGGCGGCGGTGTTTTTTAGAATGTTTGGTTTTTCCTCTGTAATGTGCGGCCTGTACCGACAATGGCAAGACAAATAATAGTGCAATTAATAGTTTCATAAAAATCTCCCTTTGACTTTGTTTCTCTTAAAAATAAGTGTGTAGAAGCTACTAAGAGAGGTCAATACTTTTATACCTAGCTCGTCGCGTTACCTAAACCTCCAAAATTTTTCTAATTCCGCCCTTTTCTTCTTTTAGTAAAAAAGCCTGTTGTGCTATTTTTGAATCGTCTTGATCATGACTTATCATAAGCACGGGAATGTTCCATTTTTGGCTGCAAATTTTAACTAACTTTCTCGATTCTTCTCTTAGCTTTACATCTAAAGAAGAAAAGGCTTCGTCTAAAAACAAAATTTTAGGTCTGGTTATTAAAGCTCTTGCAAGCGCCACCCTTTGCGCTTCTCCTCCTGACAACAAACCCACTTTTTTAAACAAAAAAGAATCTAAATGAAAAGTTTGATTTAAAAAATCAAAGTTCTCTCCCTGCGCCGACAAACCTCTGGCTTGTGCTGCAAACTGAATATTTTCAAAACTATTCATATGAGGGAATAAACACAACTCTTGAAAAACTACACCTATGTGACGACTAGCTATGCTTTCTTTCGCCAAATCTTTTTTACCAAACCACCACTGAAAATTAGAAACAGGCTCTATGCCTAATAGTATATTTAATAAAGTGGTTTTTCCTGACCCCGAAACCCCTTGAAGCCAGCTAATGCCTGTGTCGGGAATTTCCCAAAAAGGAATGTCTAGCACAAACTGATCACGAGAAAAATATAAATTTTTTACCGTAGACAAAAGGATTAAAAATAATAACGAAAGTTAATGTTAGTAATAATTTTCCAATCCGGCAAGGCGGGCTTCTTAACAAAGGTGCGGCGATAAACCACTTCTGGGTTCATGGCTAAGCGGCTAGTTAAAAAGTATTTAAAACCAGCGCCTGTCTCAGCCCCAAAAAGATTAAGTCTTTCTGCTGTTCGAACATAATTAGCACCTAGCAAAGCATAGGGAACCCACCTTTTCCCCCGACGGTTTTCTATAAAATTAAAATGCAAGTTTAAACCAAGCAACATCGTATTAATTTTGAACTTTTTATTAGCCTGAACCAAGTCCGTTTCTAAATAGGGCTGAACTTCAAAGTTTCCTGAATTATACGCATAACTTAAGTTAATTTTTGCGCTGCTCTTTTCGCTGTCTTCCAGGTTATAATAATTAAAAAGATTTTGTGTGTTTAAAATTATGGTGTGTTTACGCTGAAAATGCGAAACTCTTCTTCGCTTCGCAAAAGCAATGTTAAAAAATAAAAAACTAAACACCAATAACGCACTTAAAATTTTCATAAAATACCTTTTAAACCTTTACTATTTACTACCTAGAGCAACCAGCAAAGTCAACTTTTTTGATGCTACAAAAAATTATAATCAAAAATTTTAGTTTTAAAAAAAGCGTGTATTCTTTTTGCCTCTGCCCTTAACCCCTGGCTTTTATAAAATTTCATTCTATGAAACAAAGCAAACAAAGATAGCGGGTCAACATTCAACACATCTCTTACTCTGTTTTTTACGCATTCTTTATTCTGCTTTTCTACGCAGTAACGAAGTTCTAAGTGTAAAAGTAATATGGATTTTTTTGCATCTAAACTTTCCGTTAAGTGAGCTAGCTTAATCACATACTTATCGGTTAGCTTTTCTTGTCTATATGCATAAGCCAAAACAGAACCTATCAGTATATCATTTGATCCCTGCAAAGCGTTTAGTAATGCATTCCAGTTTTTTTGTTTTTTTCGCCCCTTAGACAAACAAAAAACTTGTAATGCTTTAGAAAGTAATTGCCCAGAAGAGCGGAAAACTACTTCTTCACAATAAGGAGTTAAACTTTTCCACGACCATAAATTAGAGTAAATAAATAAATTAGTTCTTCTGTTTTTTTCTAAATCTGGGTCTTGATCTAAAATAGACACAAGTTCTTTTTTTCGAGGCGCTTGCCCAAGTAAGGATTGTATATAAATACTAATCAGACTTAGCCTTTGTCGATAATGAAAACTATTTTTTAACCTTGCCAATGTTTTATTGGCCTTTACTAACCATCTAGAGTCTGATTGTTTTTTATATAATTTTATATAAAGAAGAACACTAAGTATCCGCGCCTCTTTTATTTTTAACTGATTTAAGATACCTAATGATTGTTGATATCTACCTTGCAAGTAATAAGCGCTAGCCATATTGAGCCAATCCCGCAAAATTTTGTTTGGCTTAGCACTTAGTATTTTCAAAGCTTTCTGAGGGTTCTTTGAATACAAATAACTTAAAATTAACAAGTTATTTTTGTTAAGAGATTTCTGTAGAACTGTGCCTACAAGAGCTTGTACTCCAAAACTATCTTGATCGACCAACAACAATAATGATGCATAATTTTCGTACACATAAAGAGGCAAGCTAAGTTTATTAACCTTACTAAACGCTATTATTTGCTTATATTTTTTTAAAGCCTCTGGAAATTGATTTTCTTTAAACCGTTTTGTTGCTAACGCTAAGTTTGTTTTTTGATTATCTCTTATTTTAAAGTATTGCCTTTGCCACAAGAAGCCTAAAATAATAACGAAAAATACACAAAAACTAATCCACCATGTTTTATTCCGCTTCCAAACAAAACCTTTTTCTTTTTTGTCTTTAGAAGAAACATAAACAGAGTCTTTGTCCCCGCTTGCATAAGTGCTGCTAAAAGATGGTTTTATTTTTTTTTTAACTGTGCTAGAACTCAAACTGGTTTCGGCGATTAAGCCTGTTTTCTCGGGGTAAAAAACACGAGTCCCTTCTTCTTCCTCTAGGTCTTTAATATTTACTTTTTTAGTTTCATCCATAAGAGCTTTTACTGTTTTTGTATTTTCACTGGCGCTAAAAGCCGTTTTAGTATAACTGCTGTCATTGGTGCCTGCAGTGGTTATAAAAGACGCTGTTAAACTATGAGTAAAATCCTCAATATTGCTGCTATCAATACTAAGCTCTTCCATTTTATTACAAATTTCTACAAAGTCTGGGTGAGCATTAATGCGTAACCACCGACTACCTGGCCATAAAATTTCATGGATTGGCAAAAACCGCTTTTCTAATAAATTTCTAATGACTTCTTCTGGAGTGTAGGGGCCTAAAATACGCCCCGCAATATTAACTAAAATAGTTTTCATATATTCCTAGCTATTACTTTTATGCTAATGCGCTTACCTTAAAAAGCGTAACAAGCTTAGGTCGTTACTGTTAATAAAAATACCCATTCCTACAAAATAATTAGACTCTGGCCCTGCTTTTTTAAAGGCACTTTCTTGCCCTCCATAAACATACAAACTTTTTAAAGGAATATATTTAAAAGTGGTTTTTAAATTGAGCTCCTTAAAGTTAAAGGCTTGTACAGACAATTCAAGAGACTCTATGGGGTGATAGTCCACTGCAAAACCACCAGAACTTTCTATTAAGCCTCCTCGTAAAGTAAAGTCAGAATAGGTTTTTGCTAATAAAGCATTAAATTTTAAACTCTCTACTGTTTTGTACTCGGTTTGCACAGAAGAGCTTCCCCCCTCTTCTATTCTAGTAATTGTTCGAGTCGTTGTTCCCGCTGGCGTGTTTACAACAGCTAGCTCATAATGCCGATTAGACCCTGGTTGCAACTTTATACCAACAAAAGATTTAAATTCTTGTGCCGCAGTCAAATATTCAGAATGAAAATCCACTTCGGTTTTTAACTCGCCCACCCCTCCCAATAAACTACTAACTTTTTCTAATGCCGAATTAACCTTATTAATAGTTCCTTCATCATTTATTAATTTACCGATAGTCCCTTCGCCTCGGTCTACTTTTTCTACAATGCTATTAATCGACTCTAAAGAATTAGAAAATTTTAATAACCCATCTTTTAACCGACCCCAACTACCTCCATCTTTTTCTGAAGAAAACACTTTTCGTAGTTGCATAGATATATAATGCAAATTATTAACAGTACTATCAATTTTACCCTGGTTGTCCGAGGTTACTTTTAATAAAACCTTTGTTAATAAATTAACATTTTGTATGATTTGTGAGATGAGAGGGTTTGATTCATCATCCCCTATAATCGCTCTTTCAAAGCTACTAGATAATTTTTGTATGGAGTGAGAAACTTCCCCCACTTTGTTTAAGAAATCAGAAATAGATCCCTTAACTTTTACTCTTTTTATTTCGGAACCTGGAGCAAGAAAATTTTTTCTATCTTTTCCTAAAACTAAGCCCACATACTTTGCCCCTAAAATACCCTTTGCTCTAATTTCCACATAACTGTCTACTGGAATTTTTGTTTCTCCTTGAATTAATAAGTTTAGCCTAGCTTTACCACTGCTTAAACCTATAGATTCCACATGACCCACGGGAACTCCAGAAATTTTTACATAACTATTGCCAATAATGCCTGTAGCATCGCTAATTAAAAACCAATGCGCATGCCCCGAAGAGGTAGAGTACCCACCGCCTGCAATTTTAATAGAAAATAATGCAAGAATAGATAAAAAAATAACAAGGCTTATACCAACCTTAAACTCTTTGGATTTAATTTTTTCCATACTCACCCAACCCCTGCTCTCTAAAAGAAGCCACTAAATTATCCGAAGACTTTAAAAACTCTGGCACAGAACCTTGAAACAGTACTGTGCCTGCATTTAACATTACAATATGATCAGCAGAATGCAATGCCGATAACAAATCATGAGTTACGACCAAAGTAGTGGACGACCTTCTTTTGTGAGTAACTGCAATTAATTCATCCACTTTGTGTCTTAACACTGGGTCTAAACCTGTTGTGGGTTCATCATAAATTAAAATTTTTGGCTCTAAAACCAAAGCTCTTGCCAAAGCCACTCTTCTTTTCATTCCTCCACTTAAAGCCTCTGGAAGCTTAGAAAAATGTTCTTCATTTAATCCTGATAGTTTTAATTTTTTTGCACCAATTAATTGCCTCTCTTCCACAGACATAGCTTGTCGATGTTCTTTAAGTGGAAAACAAACATTTTCTAAAACCGTCATGTCATCAAACAAAGCAGAGTCTTGAAACACAACACCTAAATTTTGCCTAAATGCATTTAATTTATCCGGTTCCATTTGGTGTAATTCTTTTCCAAAAACCCTAACTATACCCGATGTAGCCCTGTCTAAACCTAATATTTGTCTTAAAAAAACACTTTTTCCTGTACCACTGTATCCGATAATTGCAGTAAAAGTATTTTTGGGAATACTTAAACTTAAATTATTTAAAACAAAATCTCCGTCCTTGCTAAATTGTTTCGATAACTTAATAACTTCTATAATCGGTGTGACTGACATAATTACCTTACCAACTTGATTAAATTAGACAAAAAGAAATCCATAATAATAATAGTTACCATGCTATAAACAATCCCTAAGTTTGTACTATCCCCAACTCCTTTAGCGCCACCTTTAACAAAGTAGCCTTTATAACAACAAATTAAAGAAAAAGTTCCTCCAAAAATTAATGATTTAAATAGTCCTTCATAAACATCTGACATTTTAAATAAGTTTTGAATTTGTTGCCAAAACACCGCTGGGTCTAAAGAAAGTAACCCGATACAAATTAAATACGCCCCTATAATTGCAATTAAATCAAACACCGCACATAAAATAGGCAAACCTAAAAAGCCTGCCAGCACACGAGGAGAAACTAAAAACTGTATAGGGTTAACGCCCATAACTTCCAAAGCATCAATCTGCGTACTTACTCGCATGGATCCTAATCTTGCTGCCATAGCTCCTCCCGCTCGGGCAGACACAATTAATCCGGCAAGAACAGGCCCCAACTCTCTAGCTACTCCAACAGCCACAAGAGGTCCCACTAAATCAGCTGCATTAAAACGAATAAAACCTAAATACATTTGATGAGCCAAGGCCATTCCTGTAAAAATTCCTGTTAAAAGGATAATCCACAAAGACTGGTTCACTACAAAATCAAAATGTTCAAGGTAGCTATCCATGCGAAAAGGTTTTCTAAAAATATTGAATATTGCTTTTTTGCAAAATCTAGAAAAAGTACCAATTTGAAAAATTAAACGAAGTAGATTGGGCATAACTTACAGTCCTTGTTCCTGCTTCTTCTCTGATAAATTCGATGCGTTTTCTAAGCCTTCTTCATTTAAAGGTTTTTGATCTAAATCATCAATTAAATTTTTTAAATCTTTAATAATAGAAGAATGGGCAGGAAGTTCTTGCAAAGAAATTAATTCTGTTTGTTGATCAAGTAACGACGACTCTTTTGCAGGGGCCTCTAGGTTGGGCGACTTGTGTTGTTGATCGCTTTTACTATCTTCCTCTTTTTTAAAAAAATCTTTCTGTATTGATGGCTGCTTTTTTTTAGCAAAAAAAGTTAAAATAAAATAAGGGGCCAATACAAACACACCTATAAAGATAGCCAATAACTGAAAAAATAATGGCCAAAAATATAATTTCCAACTTGCGCTTAACAACAAAGGGCTTCCCTCTATTTTAGCAAATACTTGAAAATAAAAATCAGAATTTTTATAATTAAACTGTTGCCCCTCTAACAAACCCATTTGATTTTGTTCTATTGCCCAAGGTGCTGATATTTTTTTTGCTATATAAGAGTAATTACCATGGCTAATAATATCTGATGAGGGATTTAATAAACTAAACGAAGTTTTAGTTTCTTGCAAAGGCAGCCAAGAAATAAAACTTAACTTAGGCAATACCGCCAAAGCCCGTAGCGAAGATTTTTTTTCTGTGTAGGGCAAAACTAAAACAAAATAGATTTGCTTTAAAACTTTTACCGGAAAAATAGCAGGCGACGAGCCCCTTTCTTTTATAGAATTTTTAGATAAATAAAAATGTGTTTGCTGTAAAATGCTTTTCACTACTTTCGGTTGATCAAATTCAGAAGTATTTGTTGTAAACCACGAAAACCTTTTGTCGCCCTTTGTATTTAATAGCGCTAAAAATGGAATACCGCTGTTAGACAAACTTGTGGACTCATCTCCTTGAGCTCCCTTATGCAATTGCCCCTCTGTCTTAGCCAATTGCAATACCTGTTGTTGTAATATCCAGTATTGTGAACTAATAGCCGACTGTAAAACCTGCATAGAAATCCGCGCCCTGTCTTGTACAATTTCTTTTTTAAATTGAAAAATAACGAAAGCGCTAATTAAAAAGCCCAGCAGACCTGCAAAAAAAAGTATCGTTTGTAATTTTTTATTCAACCAATAGTCCCTTGGTAGTATATTTCTATTTATGACGCCACAAAGGCTCCTCTTTAATAATAGAAGCTTTAAAAAAGGAAAACAAATGTTGAAAATATGTGTTGCGGTGAGTTACACATCGGTTTACACTAAAAAAAAGAAAGGATTTTCATGCAATTGTTCGAGTCTTACTTATCCAACAAACAACATACTATTTTTTACCAAACATGGAGTGGCAAAGCCCCTTTAAAAGGACATGTTTTAATTACCCATGGTTGGAACGAGCATTCTTCTTGTTATGAAAATTTTGCCAAGTTTTTAACAGATAACTCTTGGAAGGTTTGGGCTTATGATTTACGCGGACATGGAAAAAGTTCTGGAAATCGCGGCAGCATCGACTCTTTATCTAGTTACAGCTCTGATCTTAACAAAATGATAGACCTAATAAATGCAGAAAAAAAATCAACAGAGAAGGTAATTTCTTTTGCTCATTCTTTGGGTGCCTGCATTAATGTGCTGTCCTGGACAAAAAGCATAGAACAAAAAGTAGACGCCTTAAGCTTAAGTTCGCCAGCCATGGGAGTAAAAGACTCCGGCTCAAAGTGGAAACTGATTTTGGCCCATATTGGCTTAAGGTATTTTCCACAATTAGCTATCAAACACAATATTCCCACAAGCCAACTGACTTCTGACAAAAAAATACAAAAAAACGCCTACAACGACCCTTACAGGCATCATAAAATTTCTCCTTATTTATTTCATATAATGGACACCGCATACGCCAAAGCACAAAAACCGCTTTTAACCTTACATAAACCCACTCTTATTCAAGCTTCTGGAATAGATAAAATAGTAGATTTTAAAAAAACTACACAAATGTTTGAAAAAATACCTGCAAAATCTAAGCATCTAAAAGTCTATTTAAACAGCGAACATGAAGTTTTAAATGACATAGAAAAAGAACAAGTATATACAGATTTTATAGAGTTTGCAGAAAATTTACCACAGTAACCAACAAACCAGGAACCCTATGAAATTATTTTTTACTTTATTCTTATTTTTAAATTCTTGTCAGTCTGGCTCGCTTTTACAACCACTCTACACTAAGCACTCTAGTACTTTAAAAAAAGAAGTGAAAATAAAAAATATATATAATTCTTTTGATAGCGTTTACACTGTAAAAGCCTTGTGGCTAAATCAAGAAAAAATACAAACGGCTTTAAAAAAGCAATTGCAGTCGGTAAGTTCTTCTGCAACAACAAACAACACGCAGTTACTGCTTGCAAAAGATTATGTTATTTTTTTTGTTAGCCTATACACCTCTAACTTTAATTATAAAAATTTGCGCAACCAAAAAGTTTGGAATATTACTTTACAAACTAATAATAAAAAATATTCTTCAAAAATTTTAGCTTCGCCTTTTGCACAAGAACAAACTCATTTTTTATTTCCCTTTCATAACAGTTTTTCTAAAGGCTTTTTTGTAAAATTTAATATTCACCCTAATCAAATAAATTCATCTTCAAAATTAATATTTTATAGCTTTCTAGGAAATAGCACTATTGCTCATTTAGTTAAGTAGTAATATGTGGAACACCAAAGATAGCGAAAAACTATACTCCCTACAGCAATGGGGAAAAGATTTTTTCTCCATTAATAAAAACGGCTCTTTAGAGGTAAAGCTAAAACACTCCAACATAGACCTTTATCAACTCACTCAAGATTTAAAATTGAGAGATGTACAAGCCCCTTTGCTAATTCGCTTTCCAGAAATTTTAGAAGCTCGCTTAGCACTGCTAAATCACTGCTTTCACAAAGCGATAAAAGAATATAATTACACAGGAAACTATCACTACATTTACCCCATTAAAGTTAATCAAGAAAAGCATCTTGTGCGTGATATTGCAAAATTTAGTAATCCCTTTTCCAGCGGAGTGGAATGCGGAAGTAAGCCAGAGCTTTTAATTGCCTTAGCGCTTAACTTTCACAACAACCCTATTATCTGCAATGGTTTTAAAGATGCCGATTATATTAAAACCGCCCTTCTATCATTAAAGCTAGGAAAAAAAATTTATGTTGTGGTGGACCGAAGAGAAGAGTTAGACATTATTATACGCCTAAGCAAAGAGCTAAACATAACCCCCTTAATTGGACTGCGCATAAAGCTAACCTCCTCTAGCGCAAGCCGATGGAACGAGGCCTCTAATACATCTAAGTTTGGGCTAAATGCCACAGAAATAATAGACAGCATAGAAAAACTTAAAAAACATAATTTATTAAAATCTTTAAAACTAATGCACTTTCATATGGGCTCACAAGTTTCTAGTATTTTATCTATTAAAAGTGTCTTAAAAGAGGGCGCTCGATTTTTTACAGAAATGTATAAGTTAGGCGCTACACCAGAAATTATTGATGTAGGAGGAGGCTTAGGAGTTCACTATGGCTCTGACGATCCACAATTAGGAGCTACTAACTATACAGAACAAGAGTATGCCAATGATGTGGTTTTTACTATTCAATCTGTATGCGACGAAAACAAAGTTCCTCATCCTCATATTATTACAGAGTCAGGAAGAGCCTTAACCGCTCACAGCTCTGTTTTGATTTTTAATATTTTAGGGCGCAACTCTGTTGGAGAGAAAAAAAAATTACCTACAAAACAACCCAAAGACATTGCCTTAATTAAAGAGCTTTTTGACATTTACAATCATGTTAATTTATCTAACATCAATGAGTACTTTCATGATCTAACAGAGAAACAAAAAGATATTACTCAACTTTTTAGCTATGGACACATTACTTTACCGCAAAAGGCCAAGGCAGAAGAGCTCTTTTTAAAAAGCTGTAAAAAGATTCATAAATTAGCCGAAGGAAAGGCCACTTTAAAACCCATATACAAACAATTAAGCGATAAGTTAACTAGCACTTATTTTGGAAATTTTTCTTTATTTCAATCCATACCTGATGCATGGGCTATTAAACAAGTCTTTCCCATTATGCCCATTCATCAATTGGACAAAGAACCTACCCAAAGAGCTGTTATTGCCGATTTAACTTGCGACTCTGATGGAAAAATTACTAATTTTATTTCTAAAAATTCCGAACAGCCCACACAAAACTACATACCTGTTCATACCTATAAAAAAAATAGCGATTACTTTTTGGGAGTCTTTTTAATAGGGGCTTATCAAGAAATTCTTGGAGATTTACATAACTTATTTGGCGATACTCATGCCGTACATATTGAAAGCACTAAAAAATCTTATGAAATAAAACATTTAGTTTATGGAAATTCTATTTCAGAAGTGTTAAAGTATGTGGAGTATAACGAACATAGCCTAATAGAATCCATGAGAAAAATTTGCGAACAAAGCTTGAACAATAAAACCATGACCCACTTAGAAGCTAGGCAGTTTATGAAAAATTACCAAAGTATGATTACCTCTTACACTTACCTGAACTAAAACCCAAAGAAAACAAATGAAAAAAAATGAAGTAATTTTATTAACCGGAAGCGACATCACCACCGATCTTTTATGGAAGGTGGCTACCAATGAAAATTGCAAAATACAACTTTCTGATTCCGCCATACTTGCTATAAAAGAATCGCGCAACTTTATAACAGAGAAACAAAAACAACAAACTATCTATGGGGTAAATACTGGCTTTGGAGCTTTTAGTAAAATAAAAATACCACAAAAAGATATTCAGCAATTACAAAAAAATCTTATTCGCTCACACTCCGCGGGAGTGGGGTCTTATTTTTCCATTGCAGAAGTGCGGGCTATAATATTTTTACGCGCAAACGCCCTTGCTAGAGGAAAAAGCGGAATTAGAGTCGAGGTGGTTCAGTCCTTAATTGATTTTTTAAACCATAAAATTTATCCAGCCATACCCGAACAAGGCAGCGTTGGAGCTAGCGGAGACCTAGCCCCCCTATCTCACTTAGCTTTATCTTTAATTGGAGAGGGCAAGGTATTGCAAAGTACAACAAAAAAAACTGTAGAAGAATATTACTTTCGCGAAGTCACTCAAACACAAAAAACCGAAGCCGCCTTAAAAGAAAAAAATATTACCCCCCTAACTTTACAATTTAAAGAAGGTTTAGCTTTAATTAATGGCTGCCAAGCAATGACTGCCGTAGGCTTGTTAAATATTTACAAAGCACAACAGCTAATAAAAGTTATGGATTTGGCAGGAGCCATGTCTTTAGAAGCCTTGCGTGGAAGCCGAAGTGCCTTTGACCCTATTATTTTTCAAGAACGCCCTCATTACGGCGAAGCAGAAACTGCAAAACATATTTTAAATTTATTAGGCGAAACCTCTTCCTTAGCAGAAAGTCACAAAGATTGCTTGAAAGTGCAAGATGCCTACTCTTTGCGATGCTTGCCTGCTGTACACGGAGCCTTTAAACAAAGTTTAAACTATGCGCAAAAAACTTTAGAAATTGAGGCCAACTCTAGCACAGACAACCCTTTGGTATTTTCTAAAGAAAATAAAATTTTATCTTGTGGAAATTTTCACGGAGAGCCTGTTGCTATGGCTTTAGATTTTTTAACCATAGCTACAACCTCTTTATCAAATATCTCTGAAAGAAGAATTGCTCAAATGATTAACCCTAGCATGAGTGATTTGCCCGCTTTTTTAACTAGCCAAGGCGGATTAAACAGCGGAATGATGATTGTACAAGTGGCTGCAGCTTCTTTAGTTAGCGAAAATAAAACCCAATCCTTTCCCGCTTCTGTAGACAGCATTCCTACCTCTGTAGACAAAGAAGACCATGTTAGCATGGGAAGTATTGCTAGCCGAAAACTAAGAACCGTTATAAAAAATACACAACAAGTAGCCGCCATGGAATTACTATGTGCTTGCCAAGCTTTGGATTTATTAAAACCATTATCCCCTGCTGCGGGAGTATTAAAAATTTATACTTTTATTAGAACCATTGTTCCCTACGCAGAACAAGACAGAAATTTTTCTGAAGATATACAAAAAATTTATGCTCACATTCAAAACGAAGAGCTTTTAAAAAAACTTTAAGATCTTTTTAAACGGAACGCAAAGATTGAATTTGTAACTTATAATCGTTTTGAAAAATATAGCTTCCTGCAACTAATATATCAGCATCTTGGCAAAGTTTAGCAGTTTTTAAATTAATGCCGCCGTCTACAGAAATTTCTATATCTAAATGATTTTCACAGATGTACTTTTTAAGTTCTTGCAACTTACTCACTTGCTCTAGTAAAAAACTTTGTCCACCAAAACCTGGCTCTACAGTCATAATTAGTACTAAATCTACTAAATGCAAATAAGGAATTATTGCATCTAACTTTGTACCTGGCTTTAAGGATATTCCCGCCTTAACTCCCGAATCTTTAATTGTTTTTAAACAGGCTTCAATATTTTTGCTAGCCTCTACATGAATAGTTAAGTAGTCGGCCCCCGCCTTTATAAAGCTTTTTAATAAATTTTCTGGATTAGTAATCATAAGATGCACATCAAACTTTAATTTTGTTAAATGTTTAATATCTTTTAATACTGGCGCACCAAAAGTTAAATTAGGAACAAAAACACCATCCATAACATCCACATGCAAAAGATCAGCCCCTGATTGTTCTAACAGAAGTATTTCTTCTCCCAATTTGGAAAAATTAGCAGATAATATACTAGGAGCTATTTTTTGTTTTTTCATAAATAAGATAGTTTAATAGAGGTTTTTGATTTTAAATTATTTAAATCTATTGTTAAGTTAACAGGGCTCATAAAAGCTAAGGGTTGATGAACTGGCCCGTGCCCTACTTTTAACCCCTTCAATACTGGAATAGACAAGGTTTGTGAAAATTCTTTAAACACTGTATTGATTTTTTTATTCTCTAGATTTGAAGAAATAAAATTACCTAAAATTATAGCTTTTATATTTTTAAAATAATTAGCCGCTTTAAGTTGATATAACATTCGATCGATCTTGTAGGCGGGCTCATTTAAATCTTCTAAAAATAAAATACTTTGAAAAGATGGCGCGCTTATTTTGTGTGTTTTTAAAGTGTCTGACCCCAGCAAAGAAGCTAAAGTGCATAAGTTTCCTCCTATAACTACTGAACGAAAACTGCAAATATTTTTTTTAAAGGGCTTGTTTAGTTTTTTAGACAAAGAGGGAGTAATGCTTTTGGGGTTCAATAAAGTTAAGTGCTTATATTCTACTTTTTTATTTTTAATTAAACGGATAAATTGTAAATAGCCTGGTTTTTGTGTTTTATGTTTTGAAAAAAAAGTGCTTAGCTCTTCGATGCCAGAAAAATGTAAACTAGGCCACTTCCACTTTTGATTAAAAAAATAATGTAACGCTGTTATATCGCTATAGCCTATTAATAATTTTTTTTGTTTTGGCTGTTTTATTTTCGACAAAAAAGGTAACAATTTAAAAGAGCCATAACCCCCTCTTAAACACCATACAATGTTAGAATCCTTTGACAGTAACGCCTCTTTTAATTCTTGCTCTTTTTGTGCCAAAGGTTGTGAATTTAAAACGCCTTTTTGTTTTTTTAATAGATTTTTGTTAAATCGTGGCTCTAGGCCTAAACGCTTTACATACTCTATACTTTTTTTAATTTCTGAAACAGAGCACAAAGAAGCTGGAGCAATAATATCTACAATAGCATTTTTGTGAAAATAAGAACTTAAACTACTAGACATATATTATAAATATTTTTAAAAATTGATTCCAACATTTAATCCCGTACTAATAAAATCTCCCGACTTGTTGCCTAAAAGATTTTCTTGCCCAAAACTAGAGGAAAAATTATATACCACTTGCCCACTTACAAAAAATTTCTTTCCTGGAATAGGTAATTCAAAACCCAAGCCAAAATTATAAACCGTATGACTCACCTCTGCGGTGTCAGAAGAAGTCGCAATTTCACGAGTTTCTGTAACAAGGCTGGTGCCTACTAATACATAAGGGTTAAACTGAGATAAAGAATACACAATTCTCTCTGGGTTAACATAATATTTAATTCCAATTCCTAAATCTCTAAATTGAGCGCTTCCATTAAACGACTCTTCGGTGGTTACATATTTATGATCTTGGTAACCAAAGTTAACTTGTAAAGCAAATCGTAAATCAAAAAAATAACTAACAATAAAATGAACCCCAAAAGCCCCTCCATACACCTCTGCTAAGTCACCTATGGGCTGCGCTCGTTGTACTAAAATACCTAAAGACAAAAATCGCCCATCATTAAAAAAATTAACATCTTGTTCTTCTTCTTTTATAATTGCAAATTCGCTATAATCGGCAAAGGGGTCATAAGTTTCTTCGGCAAAGCTAAGCTTGTAACTAAAAAAAATTAAAACACCAATAAAAAAGGGAAGCATTTTTTTTATATATAACATAATTTTAATTTACGGTTTTTCCTCAGCTACATCAACTCTTTCCTAGCCTTTTGAGTGGAGTTTTGATACATATAGGCTATGTCTAGTTCCTCTCGCATATTTGTGGTTTCTTTATATGGCAAAGGCCACTATATTGCCAGCTTATTAAGCCAAGAAGGATACTCGGTTAGCTTGCTTAATTTACAAGACCCACAGCCAAGCTACTGTCCAACTATGGAAAGCTTAGCTGGCCCTTTTGATTTTTTTGAAGGCACCACAAACCCTTTGCAAGAGGCTTTTTTAAATTCTTTTTTTCGCTTTAAAAACTCAACTTCTGGTTTTACTCTATGGTTACCATCAGGCCCCATAGATTTTCAAAGCTTTATTAAGCACTATGCTTTAGATAGCTGTGGCTTGCATGCCGAAAATATAGAATATTTAAGCAATACCTACTTGTTAAGCCCTAGCGAAAAAACCTATTTGCGTAAAAGCCTTAGCCAACTTCCTCACTCTGAAAATTGGTTAAGTGGGTTAGCTCACCAACTACCTAGCTCTACCTTTTCGCTTCAGCCTTATGATTTTAAAAACACCATTACAAAAGCTCTTCCTTTATTTAACAAAAAAAAAATAATTTCTGCCACACAAAATACTCTACAAGCCTCTTTAGATTGGTGTGCAACTAATAAAGTTGAGGTTATTAACATAGATAGCCAGCTATCTTTTTCAAAAATAAAAAACAATATAGAAACTATCGACTACACCAACGCCGAAACCAAACAAAAAAGCAAAATTCCTGTTTCTCAAATAGTGTGGACATTAAATTCGCAAAAAACAAAAAACTTTTTTCCTAAAATTTTTCCTTTGCTGTATAAAGAAGTGTTAAAACCTGTGTGGCAATGGCAAAAAATTACCCTTCATCTTAATGAAACATCTATACCCGACATTCCTACCTCTTCTTTTTTATTGTTAAATAACCCAATGCTTTATTTTGCTGGCGATAACCTAGGTATCGTAAAAAAAACCTCTTTGCCTAATGTCTGGAGCCTTTGGTTATGTTTACCACAACAGCGCCCCTCTGAAAAAATAATTAAAGCGGCTATACCTTATTTTTTTAAAAAAAGAATCCCTCAACTAAAGATACAAAAAATAGATATACCTAAACATAACCCCAGCCCTTTGTTTCCTGTTTTTGAACATTCTAGAACACCTCATACAAAAAATATAAATAATCTGCATTTTTGTAACTTTGAAGCTAGTTCTAATTTAGACTGGCCTAATTTTTTAAATTTTCAAAAAAATATAGCTAACAGAATAAAAAAATCATTAAAAAAAGGAAGTCATGATTAGTAGATACACAACTCCAGAGATGGAAAAAATTTGGACAGAGCATAATAAATTTACCAAAATGAAAGAGGTAGAAGTTTGCGTTGCTAATGTTCAGGCAAAGATGGGGCTAATTCCTAAATCAGCGGCAGCCCAAATTAAGAAAAAAGCCACTTTTAATATTGCTAAAATTAAACAAATAGAAAAGAAAACCAAACATGATGTTATTGCTTTTGTAAATAATTTAGCACAAAGCGTAGGTAGTGCAGGACAATTTATTCATTATGGCCTAACCTCCTCTGATGTGTTAGATACTGCACTTAATTTACAAATTAAAGAGGCTGGAAAATTATTAGAATCTCAAATAAAAATATTTAAAAAAGCTTTGCTGCAAAAAATTAAAACCCATAAGTCTAGCCTCTGCGTAGGTAGAACTCATGGAATGCAAGCCGAGCTAACTAGTTTTTCTTATAAATTACTAAGTCATTATTACGAACTACAAAGAGCTCAAGACTGCTTAAGCCGCTCTTTAAAACAAACCGCGGTGGGACAAATTAGTGGCCCTGTGGGAAATTACTCTTTTTTACCAAAAACTTTAGAAACCAAAGTCTGTACACAGCTAAAATTAAAAGCCGAAGACCTTTCCACGCAAGTTATTCCTAGAGATAGATATGCGCGACTTTTACAATCTATTTCTATGCTAGGAGGCTGTTTGGACAGGTTAGCTATTGAGCTTCGCCACCTACAAAGAAGTGAAGTTGCCGAAGTTTCTGAAGGTTTTTTAAAGGGGCAAAAAGGCTCTAGCGCCATGCCACATAAAAAGAACCCCATTTCTGCCGAAAACATATCGGGCTTAACTCGATTATTAAAATCTTATGGGCAAGTGGCTATGGATAACATTAGCCTCTGGCATGAGCGAGACATTAGTCATTCTTCGGTGGAGAGAGTTATCATTCCCGATGCCTTTATTCTTAGTCATTATTTGCTTAGTCGAGCTACCAACTTAGTTAGCAACTTGCAAGTGGATAAACAAAAAATGCTAAATAATATAGAAATATCTAAAGGGAAAATTTTTTCGGCCACCTTACTTTCTGCTTTAGTTAATAAAAAATGGAAAAGAAATACAGCCTATGAGTTGCTTCAAAAACTAAGCTTAAACTTAAAAAAAGAAGAACATTTAAAAGACAAAGTATTAAAAGAAAAAAGTATTATGCAAAGTCTTTCTAAAACTGAGATTAATAGTATTTTTAATGGCAGCCAATCGAAAGCTAGGTTAATAAAATTAGTTAACGAACATTTAAAAAAGTTGTAACCTGCCGTTATTTTTTCATAACAAAAATGCGCATAGGCACACCATGCCAATTCCACTCTGTTTTTATTTTTTTAATCAGAAATCTTCGATACGAAGGGCTAACTCCATCAGGAAAATTAGCAAAGGCAATAAAGCTAGGTGGCTTTTGATTTGTTTGTGTTAAATAATAAAATTTTACATCACGCTGTCTGTAAACGGGAGCAGGAGCCTGTCTAATGGCTTCGTAAAAAAATTTATTTAACTTCGCTGTGGGAATTTTTTTATTAAGTAATTTCCATGTATCCGAAATAGTATTAAATAAATCTTTTTTTCCTGACCCCGTTACTGCACTAGTAAATACAATGGGAATATCCGGATAAAATCGAAAAATCTCTGCCACCTGTTCTCGAAATTTTTTTCTAAAAGCGGGAACATCCACTTTTGCTTGATCCGATTTATTAGCTACTAAAATTGGTGTTTTATGCTCGCTCAAAATTTTTTCTAAAATTCTAGCGTCTTGTACTGTGGGCCCCTCCACTGCCGACACCAAAAGCAAAACTATATCCGCCGCGGCTATACTGTGCTCTGATTTATAAACAGACAAAACTTCTAGGTGCTCTTTTTTGGTATTACGCCTTAGCCCCGCAGTGTCTACAATGACATATTTATTACCGTCATATTCAAAAGAATCCTCAACACTATCAATAGTTGTTCCTGCCTGTTCTGAAACCAATACACGCTTGTGCCCAATTAAATTATTGTATAATGAACTTTTTCCAACATTGGGCTTTCCCACTAAACATAATTTAGTAAACTGAGATAGATCTTTACCTTCTTCCTCTGTTTTAATATGACTAATAATCCACTCTATAACTTCATCGACTTGAATATATTTTTCAAAAGATACTGGCATCAAATCTACGCCCAGCTTATAAAAATCACTTAAGGCTACATCTTTTTTATGGAATTGATCCACCTTGTTTACCAAAACTAAAAAAGGAACACCACTTTCTTTGGCCAACTGCACCACCTGTTTATCTTCGGGAATTAATCCTGCCCTTCCATCTAAAATAACAATTAAAAAATCAAAAATAGGTAAATAATTAACTACTTGTTCTTTTATCAATTTAGAAAATAGATCTTGCGAGTCGGTTAAGCCGCCAGTGTCTACTACTTCAAAAGTATGTCCCCACCACTTTGCTTCTTCAATTAATAAATCGCGAGTAACCCCCGACAAATTTTTTACTACCGCCTTTCTAGTGCGAGTTAAAATATTAAATAATGTAGACTTCCCCACATTAGGTCTTCCTAAAATTCCTAACTTTTTCACAATAACTTACCCTGTTTTATTTTTTTTTTGTATATTTGTATTCTTTTAAAAAAACCTCTTGATCGGCCCAATCTTCTCGCACTTTAACAAAAAGCTTTAAAAATATTTTTTCACCCATAAGCTTTTCTATTAAACCTCTAGAGTTTTGACCAATCCTTTTAATCATTTCTCCATTTTTGCCAACAACAATGCCTTTATGACTTTCTCTAGATACAATTAAGTCTGCATGAATATGGTAAATGGCTTTTACTTTTTTCCATTCTCTAATTTGTACAACCAAAGAATAGGGAAGCTCTTGAGAAAGCCGGCTAAAGCAAGCTTCTCGAATATATTCCTCCCCCAAATCTCTCATAGATTGAGAGGTGTAAATATCTTTATCATAAAACGCAGGTGATTCTGGAAGAGTATCCACAACAGAATCAATAAGTTCTTTTCGAAAAAAATTATTATCCTTAGACAAAGAAACAAACCATGTTTTGATATTTGTATTTTCTGTTTTTTTTAATTCTGCTTTTTCTATAAATGCTTGTGTTAAAGTTTGAACGGCTAACACTTGATTTTTGTCTTTAACAAGATCCATTTTATTTATAATTAACATGCATGGCTGTTTTGAATAAATTAAAAACTTTTCGATATAGTTTAAATCTTTTTCAATACAATTTGCTCGTACTAAAAAAATTAAACAATCTGCATCTTGCAAAGCCTCTTGCCACTCTTTTTGTAAAAAATGGTTTAATCCTTTTTCTGCATAAATAAACCCAGGGGCATCTACAAAAACTAATTGCGAGTTTTCATCATTGTATATACCCTTTACCCGCTGGCGAGTGCTTTGAACCTTAGCACTAACAATAGACACTTTTTCTTCTATTAAAAAATTGCACAAAGTACTTTTCCCTGCGTTACTTGGCCCTAATAAACTAATAAACCCTGCTTTATGTTTTTTTTCTTCCAAAAGAACTCCAACTTTATAAATTTTTTAAAAAAATTACGAACCCTTTTTCTCTTCTAATTTATCGCTTTCTAAAAATGCTTTTTGTGCTGCTTCTTGTTCTGCTATTTTTTTATTATTTCCAAAGCCTTCTGCTAAAACTATTCCCTCTAACAACACTCTTGCAATAAAATATTTTTTTCCTTCATCTTCTTTTTTTTCCACAACCTCGTAAGACGGTGTTTTTTTAAATAGTGCTTGTAGTTTTTCTTGCAAGTTGGTTTTGTAATCTAACTCTAATAACTTATCCAAATCTAACAAATCTTCTTTAAAAATAGATTCAATCCAATCTTTTAATTTTTCCAAACCGGCTTCTAAAAAATATACTGCACATACAGACTCAAAAACAGAGGCCAATAATCTAGAATTAGTGTTTAAATTTATTTTTTTTCCAGCTTCTGATACTAAAATTTTAGTATCTAAAGATAAAAGCATTGCTTTTTTATATAAAAAAACCTCGCTCACTAAAGCAGAGCGCGCTTTAGATAATTGCCCCTCTGATAAATCACGATATTTAGAGTATAGCAAATAAGTAATGCTTGTGTTTAAAACAGAATCACCCAAAAATTCTAATTTTTCATTAGACTCCTTGCAAGTGTTTAAGTTAGTCTGATAAAAACTTTTATGCGTAAAAGCTAAGCGCAAAAGCTCTTGATTTTTAATGGGAGGTAACTGCTGCTTTAATTTCATTATTTTAATTCCATTACCAATTTTGTACTAGCGTATCCAAACCAAGGGTTTGTACACCCAATATTTGTGCTTATCTTTTACTTGCACCCAATTATTGTTTTGTTTTAAATAGCGAAAAGTTACATATTTTTCGGCTTTAGGGTAGTTTTTACTTCTAGAAAATTTTTTGCCCGGCCCTACTCTTAAACTGGCCCAAAGAGTTTTAACTACCACACACTTATACTTTGCGGTAATTAAAGCCTTTAATACCCAGTGAAAGTCTCCCTCAAAATCTTTAACCTGATACCACGATTTAGTTTCTGATACTTTTTCGATGGGCATATACTTAGATACCGTCCATGTTTTTTTATAATGAGTGCTTGGACCGCTTCTAAAATTTACTTTTTTGCTTTTAGTACACAAAGCCCAAGAAAAAATACTTGTAAAAAATATTAGAAAAAATAAAATTTTTTTTACTAGTTGCATAATTATTAAACCCCCTATTAAAAAACCTTAAATGCTAATTAAAAACACACCTGAAATCATAACAATAATAGAAAGAATTTTTTTCTTACTAATATGTTCTTGAAGAAACATTTTTGCAAAAAATAAAGTTAACAATAAAGATATTGCTTGCTTAAAGGCCTCGAACACCCCTACAAACAAGGTTTCAATAGACCAAAATTGAAAAAACAAGGCTCCCATAGAAGACAAAACCGCTAAAGACAAAAAAGATATTTTAAAGCCTGTCCATTTAACCAGTAACTCTTTGGGCGACTTAAATAAAAAGTAGCCTAATAAAAAGATTGCAATCATTAAATTTTGTTCAAAAAATAAGGTAAGCTTAGGCACTTCTACCAACACTTGCTTGCTAAAAATAGATGTTAAAGCCCAACAGCCTGCAGACAAAATCATATACCAAGATCCCTTTTCTAAACGAAGCCCTCCTTTTTCAGAGCTTTGTACAAAAAAACTAGCGATTACGATAATAATCCCCCCCGTAATTTGCCTTAAACTAAGCCACTCATCTAAAATAAAAATAGAAAATATAATAGAAAATATGGGGATACAAGAAAGTAACGGAATTACCGAAGAAAACTGTGACCATTTAATCGCCTTTAAAAAAGCAATGTGAGCAAAAAATACCGAAGCAATACTAGCTATAAATGTCCAAAAATACTGCTTAGCAATTATCAACTCTTCTCCTGTAAAAATAATAATAATATAAAAAAGCACCGCCTGTATAATGCTTAAAAAAAACAAAAATCCTAGGGCAGAAAAGTGATTTACTAATTTCTTTCTAGATAAATCAAAAACAGACCATGCAAAACTAGAAATAGCCGCTAGTACAAATGACATTCTTTCCTTTTTTTTCGTTCTTTACTGCCCTATTTATATAGGCTCAATGGCACTCTGTACACACTTAACATATTCTTTCTGCATTAATGCGTACACATTATCTTTAAATAATGTCACGCTCTCTTCTAAATATCCATCCACAGACTGACTGGGCAATATGCTAATCTGAATCTGACTTTTCCACCGCCCCCAGCTAAAAAACAAGGCCGATTTAGGCAGCACCTGATGAACCCCAACAATTACTACAGGAACCACCGGAATTTGTGCAAAAATAGAAAGCAAAAAAGGCCCTGTTTTAAAGGGCGAAAGTCTCTCTTTTTGATACCTTCTTCCTCCCTCTGGAGCTAAAGCGAAAGAATCTCCTTTGGCAGCTCTTTTAACAGCTTTTGTTTTATACATACTTACCGTTTTTCTTCCTTTGTTTCTTTCAATTTTTAAAATGCCGTACAGCCGAATAATCCACCCAAAAACAGGAATTTTAAACAAAGAGGCTTTTGCTCCAAAATAAATATGTGGAGCTACTAAAAGCAACAGAGGAATATCCAACAAGCTGCTATGGTTAAACAAATATAATACTGAACACGATGGCTTAGGTAAGTTTTCTCTTCCTACTATATTTATTTTTACATTTAGTATTTTTAATAAAGGTTTTGCCCAAAAATGTTCAAGCAAAACATGATTTATTTTTTTTGGAAGAAAAAGTATAGAGCAAATTAAAACTAAAAGACAAAGCAAAGAAAATTGCAATACCGCTAGAGGAAAAATACAAATAGCCCTAAAGTAAGACAAAACGATAAGAAAATACTTCATAATTCACTTTATACACTCAATCCTTGCCTTTATACAATATTTTAGTAAATTCATCTTTATGAGCAATAATACAAAATTTAAAAGTTTATCTGGACGAAGTTTTCCCCGTTTTTCTTCTTTAAAAAGTTTTTTTAGGCTCCCCTGGGTCAGCCAAGAAGAAGATTTTGATATTGGCATTTTGGGAATTCCTTTTGATGGAGGTACTAGCTACCGCCCTGGCGCCAGAATGGCACCTACAAAAATCCGCGAAATGTCTTCTTTAGCCCGTAACTTTAACTGGGAGCTAAATAAAGACTATTCTAAAAAATGGAAAGTGGCCGATATTGGTGACTGCCCTACCACGCCCGTAAGCTTAGAAAAAACTTATGACCAAATAGAGCATTTTTTTAACGAACTTGCTCTAAAAGAAAAGCGCTTTATTTCTGTGGGAGGAGACCACTCCATTACCTTGCCCATACTGCGATCTTTAGCCAAGCAACATGGACCTTTAAATTTAATTCATTTTGATGCTCACTTAGACACTTATCCTGCGGCATGGGGCTGCGAATACCATCATGGAAGTTTTTTAAGACATGCTCTTGATGAGGGCTTGGTTAATGGTTCGGAAAGCCTACAAATTGGCTGCAGAAATCCGCTCACCTCTAAAGACGATTTAGAATATATTCAAAAATATAAAATTAAGAGCTTTACGATGGATAGCATACGCAAAGAAAACTTTCAGGATTTTTTAAAAAATTTACCAGAAGTTAAAGGAAATAGCTATATTACCTTTGATATAGATAGCGTAGACCCCGCCTACGCGCCTGGCACAGGCACTCCTGTTCCCGCAGGGCTAACCTCTTACGAGGCCATTAAAATTTTACAAAACTTAAAGTTAGAACATTTAGTAGGGGCCGATCTTGTGGAGGTAGCCCCTGCCTATGATAACAGCGATATTACTTCTATTTTAGCTGTTAGCATTTTATTTGAATTTTTAAATTTAATGTAATTTCTTATCTCTTTTGTTTTAAAACAATTACTGTAATTTTTATCCCTTTTGTTTTAAAACAAAACACAAAATATCAAACAAAGTAAATATAAAAAAATTATTTGCCGATAAGAAAGCAGCCTAAACAAAAAAAACACAATCAAAGGAGTTTTAATGACACTGTCTAGTAACGAAAATATTCAAATTAGCCCCGCTTACCTAGATTCTGAAAGCCTAACCTTTCTTGCTAAAAAAATACACAAAAAAATACAACTTTTTTACCCTAATTCTCAACTTTTAATTCAATTTCACAAACAAGGAAACCATAATGTAGAGTGCTTGCTGCAATTAACCGAAACCGATTTTTTTTCTTCTCACAAAGCGCCCAGCTTTCAACAAGCTTTACATTACTGTGGAAGAAGGCTTGTAACACAAATTAAAAAACAAAATAAAAAACACATTGATTATAAAAAAGCTGCATAATTACTACACAAGTTTCACTAAACTGCTGTGCCAATTATGAACAATATCTCATTGACTTAAACTAGCAAAAGGCTATTTATTATTATTAATGCCTGACAAAAATAATAAGTTTAAAGAAAATGTTTCTGGCGCGTTTTATGTCGACAAAGACTGTATTGCCTGCGACGCCTGTTGCCTTGCTGCTGTGGAGCATTTTGAAATTCATGAAGACGATGGCCATGCCTTTGTTAAAAAACAACCACAAACAAAGAAAGAAACAGAAGATTGCCAAGAAGCTTTAGAGGCTTGCCCCGTGGAGGCTATCGGAAGTGACGGCGAAAAGTAATTTTTTTTCTGTAACTCCTTGAAAAGGTTTTACAACACTTTTCTTTTCTAAAGGATACAGCAAGGCCATTTGAATAGTTTTATTAGGCCATTTTAAACTAATAGCTTGAGCATACAATTCTAATTGATTAAAAAATAGCTCGGTATTAGACGAACTACCAAATTTATAATCTATAACCCAAATGTTATCTTTCTCCTTTCCCCATAAATCTATTTTTCCCTCTATATTATATTGAGAAAAAAAACAAAACTGAAATTCCCATTCAATAAAACTATTTTTAACAATCTCTAAAAAGGGAAGCTTAGAGTCTTTTACTAAAAAATTTATTACCTCATCTAGTTGTTGTTCTGTAATATTATGCTTTGATAAATTATATAAAGATTTTAACTCTTTTACTACTTCTGCTGTATCTTCATTGCTTTTTAGCAAAAATACGAAATGCTCTAAAAGACTATGCCAATAAGTGCCCTTTACACCTTGCTCTACCATGTTCTTAAACTTCTGTTGTGTAGAAAAAAGATTGCTTTCTGTGTTATTGTTTTTGCCTTCTACTTTTTTTATAAACTTTTTTTCTGCTAAAAACTGCATAAGGTTACTAACCGTAAACGAGGCTAGCTTTAGCTCTTTTTTGTTTTCACTTTTGGCTTTGTTTTCACTTTTGGCTTTGTTTTCACTTTTGGCTTTGGTTTCGCTTTTGGCTTTGGTTTCGCTTTTGGCTTTGTTGCAAGCTGCCCTTGTTGATGGTGGTTTTTCTTCTGTAACAAGGCTTTTTATTTTTGTCGATGCTTTATTGTCTGCTTGTTTTTTTTCGGTACTTTTTAAAGTACCGAGCTCTATGTGGTTTTTTATAATATTATATTTTTCGGATCGAAATATTTTTTTATCCGGCGTTTTATCAAAGCCACTTACTGTGCTCCAAGAGTGTTTTTTTAAAAAATTTTCACACACCCCAGCCCAAGAGGATTGGTCCATGGTTTTAACGGCCTTTTTCTTTTCGTCTGCTTTCTCTTGGCCTGCTTCCTTTTCGCCTGCTTTTTTTTCGTCTGCTTTCTCTTCCTTTTTTTTGCAATCATCTACCCATGATAAATAGATAGATTTTGCAGCTCGAGTTAAAGCTACATAAAATAACCTTTCTTCTTCTTCCACTTCTAATTGGCTTTGTTCGGACATAATTTGCTGCCCATACATATTGTGTGCTTTTTTATCAGAAAAATTTTTTTTAAATGGACTGGTCCATGTGGTTTTTTTTTCGTCTACTACAAATAACTTATTTGCACCACTGTCTGTAGTCTTTTTAATTTTAGATTTTAAATTTATTAAAATAACATGATCGAATTTTAAACCTTTAGATTTATGAATAGTCATCATTTGTATTTGATTAGATAAAAAAATAGGCGCCGCTTCTGCTTCGGAGTCTAAATTGTCTAAATCAAAGTTGGTCACCCCACTGTTTAAAATATTAAAATTGCTAACTCTATTTTTTTGAACTAGCTGTACCAAGAACTTCCAAATATTAGCCTCTCGCCTTCCACTGGAATCATAAAATAAAGAGCTCTTAACAATATCGCTATTAGCAATAAAAAAATACAATGCATGTACTGCTCCCAGTTTGTGAAATTCTTTTACAGTCGAAAGTAAAAACAGCAAAGAGGTATGCTTAAAATGCTTTTTAAAAAAATAGCTATAATAGCTTTCTTTTGTGCTCTTTGCATTTAACTGCTGGATAGTGTCTGCAATCACCTGATCTTCCATAGCAAACCATGGACTTCGCAATAAGTGTAAAAAATTAACATTATCCTCTGGAAGAATAAAAAATCGTAGCAAAGCTTGTAAGTCTCTAACTTCATTTAAACTAAAAAAAGAAGCCTCTCCATGATAATAAAAAGGAAGGGATTGTTTTTTAAAAAATACAGAAAAAGCCTTTAAGGCAGTGCTCGTTCTTGCCAAAATAACTATTTCGTTAGCCTTCACTCCTTGCCGCAACAAGCTTTGAATATAATCATAGGCTGCTTTTAACTCTGCTTCTTTGTTGCTAACCGAGTTAAAAAAAATATTAGATGGGCTGCTTTCTACTTCTTTGTGTGGCAAACATTCATTAAACTCTCCATTAAATTGATTAAAAAAATCATTAAAAAAATAAACTAAGCTGGGTTCGGAGCGATAGTTAACCTTTAAATAACTAATTTGATTATTAGCTTTTGCTTTTTCTTCTTTGTCTTCAAAAACTTCTTTTCTAGACCCTCGAAAAAAATAAATACTTTGCTGTGGGTCTCCAACAATAGTTTGTTTGGCCCTACCTATTAAAGCAGAAAGCACCTTTTCTTGAGAAAAAGAGGTGTCTTGGTATTCGTCAATCAACCCGTAGTCCCACGCCTTAGAAAACTCTACCCCCAAGTGAGGAAATTCATTTATAGTTTTTAAAGTCAATAGCAAAAGGTCAGATATCGTAAGCTTTCCTTCTGCTTTTTTATACGCCTCTAACTTGATCCAAACTTCTTGTAGCAAACTTTCTAAACACAAGTGCATTTTTTCATTCCAATCCCACAATTGCTTTTGACTAGAAAGACCTTCGCTAGAAAAATTTTTTACTATCTTTTTTATATTTTCTGTAATTGCCCTATGAGCCTCTTTGCTGATATTTGATTTTTGATTATACCTTATAGCGGGAAATTCTTTTTGAGCTTGGTCACAGCAATCTGCCAGTGAAGTTAGTTTTTCTTTACTCAAAAAATCCACAGCCTGATTTACAAAATTTAATTGCCCTTGATAAAAGCTACTAAATGTTTCTTGCAAGTCTTCCTTTAAAGCGCTTAACAACTCTTGCCTTTGGCTTTCTAGTAATTGCTTAGCCTTTTTTATATAGCTTTGCCTTTGCACTTCTTTAGTGGCTGTGCCCACAGAAGGGTTTTCCATTTTAGCTATATAAAACTGTTGCATAATAGTAAATAAATCTTCAAAAGAGAAAATATTAAATAGTGGCAAGTATTTTTTGTTGTTTTGTGTGATAGTAAATAAATATTGTTTAATAATTTTTTTTAACTCTACATCTTCTACAATGTTAATAATTAAGGGATAACCTATACTAATTGCGTTTTTAGTTAAAAATTTAAAACATAGTGCATCTATAGTGGTAATTAATATTTTATCAGAACTTAAATAAGTTAAAAATTCATAGTTTCTATCTTTAGAGGCAATTTCTAACAACCTTTCTCGCAATTCTTCTGTCGCCTTTCTAGAAAATGTAGTTAAAACTATTGTCGGTTCTTTTTGAGTTTTCTTTTTACAACTTTGATAAATTTGAAACACCTGCTTAACAAGGCTTGTGGTTTTTCCCGTACCCGCCCCTGCTCGTATTACCTTTGTTGCTAAAATTTGTCTGCCGCTCGGCATAAGCCACTCCATTTGCATTTATTGCAGGTTTTACTAGTTGTTGTTTTGTCTTTTGGGTTAGGAGAAAACTTTCCGCTCAATATACTATTTATTAAAGACTCTACTTCTTTATCCAATTCTTTAAATAATTGTAAGGAGGATTCTTTATCTAGCATGCTCCTTGCCGAAATACTTTTTAAAAAATTAGAGTCTTTGTATTCTTTAACCCAAAAACCTTTTGCTTGTAAATCGTTAATTCCTAAATATACAGCCCCCAAGCAATCTTGTTTTTTTCCAGAAGCTTGCCATAGTCGATAGTATAAAAATAAAGATAAATCTCTTTTGTCTTTCCATGTGTTTACTCCTGTACGGCCGGCAACACTAGTTTTATAATCTCTAATAAAAATATTTTTTTCGTCACTATCTAGTCGATCTATCTTTCCACTAACCAGCAAACCTTCTTTTTTACTTGATAAGGATTTTGTGTCGTTATTTAAAAAATGTTTTTTATTTTGGCTCCAAAAAGCTTTTACAGGTTGCTCGACCAAGCTGGTAGTGAGGCTTGGTGACTTTATTTTTTGCTGCTTTTCTAATTCTATAAAATTTTTTGTAATAGCCCTTAGCTGTTCTTGCAAAATTCCCCAAGAGTTATCGTCTATTTTTAATTCTTTTTTTCTATGCTCGTTTAATTTCGAAAATAATAATTCTTCGTCACCACTTTCTGTAGTATTATTTATAACTATTAGCTCTAATAATTTATGAAACAACGACCCCTTTTTTAAAGGGTCTACATCTAAATCCCAATCTGGATTTTCTTGTAGTTTTAAAATTTTTTCTGAGAAAAAAATAAATGGGCATTCTGTATAACGACCAATATTTGTAATCGAAATAGAGGGTATGTCGATGGGTACTTCTTGCATGGGTAATATGTTTTTATCATATAGTATTCTAGAGCCCGTTAAACTTATACAATCACTTTGGCTTTCTTCTAATTTTTGCTTATAACTAATTTGATGTAAATCTCCATTGTTAAAGGTTGTTGGCAAAATATCGGCAAGCTTTAGCTGCTCTGTATTTCTACGAAAATATTCTTCTAAAAAAAAGGCCGAAGCCACCTGCTCCTTTGATTCTAAATTTACCGCCGACCAAGAACACACAATAACTTTATCTTTTAGCTGTAATATGTACTTTAATATAACCTCTAAAGGAACTCCCCAACTAGGGTCTAAAGAAATACCTAAGTCTTCTGAAACAGACAAGGCCTGAGAAAGAGATACCGTAGCATTTTTTGTATTTTTTAAAGCATTAAAAGATAGGTCGGATAAAATAATATATTCTTCTTCTAAGTGGTCACTGTTAGAAATATTATAACAAGAAAGCGCATTATCTTCTTCTTTTGACAAGGTTTGTGTTTTTTTAGACAAAAGGTCTTGAGCATACAACAACCAACTGTCTGCAGAAAGTTTGATAGAAAGCTCTCCTTGCTGCCTTAAAGTTTTGTACACCTGTTTCCACAAGCTTTCCCTTTCTTCTTCTTGTTTGTTATCCTGGCCCTCGCTAAAGAGGTCTAAACCTTCAGGCTTTTCTTTATCCGACCTCCAAAAAGAAAAGGCCCAATCTAAAAATTCTAATAAATTTATTTCTTTACTTTTACTAATGGGTTTTGTTAATAATTTTTTAGACCACGGCGTTTTTTGATAATTTTCTACAGAGTAAGTGTTAGAAAAATGATATTTAAAATCTTTATAAGAAATATCCTTTGTGCCTTCAAAGGCAAAAACCATTTCTAAATCGGCATAGGCTATGCTGCCCAAGGCTACTCTTAAGCGAGCCAGCCACAACATTAGGGTTTTGTTAGCGTGCAAACCCGAAACCATGGCTTTATTAAAGGCTATCCCCTCTGTTTTTAATTGTAAGGATAAGACTGGCCATAAGTACTCGATGTCTGGCGCTACTATTGCAATATTACTTAAACTTACCCCTTGGCTTAAGTGCTTTTTAACTTGTTTAATAATCCCTCTAATTTCTGCTAACTGATTGCTGTACTTTACAAAAGAAACCTTTGCGCCTTCTTTTAATACAGAAGAAGAAGGCCTTAACATTTTTTTATCGCTTTCTTTTAAGTGACTTTGATAAAAACTAATGTCATTTAATAATTTATAAACCCATAAAAAAGTATCTGCTTCGGGAAAGTTATGAAAGGCTGGGCTTAAAACTTTTACCTCCGTAACTTTAGATACTGCTTTAATGCAAGATGCCTCTAAAGCTTGCATTTGAAAACCAAGGTCAAAAATTATTTTCTTTCCTTTTAAAAAAGAAAATAAATGAAAGGCGTCTGCGGATAAAATGCCGGGAAGAAAGGAAGTAGAAATTATTTTTTTTTCTAGTAAATATTTCCAAGCCTTAAATGATAAATAAAACCATTTTTCTAAATGAGGGTCTGGATTATTTTTTAACCACTCCGAAAAATAATCCGTTCCTTGTGGAGAGGTAAAAATAGGTAAAAACGAACAAATGTGTGCAAATAATTGTTTTACATAACTTTCATTGCTAATTCCGTTTAAATCGTTTGTTGATAAAAATTGTCTTAGCATTGCTGTTATTAAAAAATCTTCTTTAATAACAAACTCTGGGTACAGCCTTTTAAACAAAAACTGCCAAAACTCTTGAGCCCGCATGACCGACCCAGAATGAACACAAGCACTGTCTTTTAACAATAACGCTTTTATTCTTTTTTTTAAGTTTAAATCAGACACTACCCAAATATCAATATCAGAATTAAACTGTTTTAAATGTTTTAGCCTGTCAAAAAAAGAATAAATAGAATCTTGTGGTATTTTATTCATATTTTCTCTTATTCATATTTTTCTTTTAAAAATTTTAAAAATGCTTCGGTTTTAACTTTTAAATCTTGTCTGCTAGAGTTGTTAAAAATAGTATAATCGGCCAGTTTTTCTTTTTGTAAAATAGGCACTTGCAAGCTAACTATTAAGTCGAACTGTTGTTTAGTCATGTTTTTTTCTTTTAATCTAAAAAAACAATTTTCTAAACTAGAGCTAACTACTAAAATACAATCATGCTCTGTGCTTTTTGATTTTTCAAAAAAAACAGGAGCTTCATAAAACAAGTATAAAGTTTTCTTTTTTTTATAAAATTCCTTGTAGTCCTGAACACTTTTTTTTAGCTCTGGATACAAAAGTTGCTCTAATTGTTTTAATTGATTTTTATTTTGAAAAGCAAGCTTTGCCACAGACTGCTTGTTAACCTCTTCTTCCTTTAAAGAAAAAATTTTAGCCATTTCTTTTTTAAAAAGACCTTTTTCATAAATCTGGTTAATAATACTGTCGGCACTCAACACAGGGTAAGCTTTTTGCTGCAAAATGCTAGCAACACTGCTTTTCCCACTACCCAAGCCACCTGTGATTATAATATTATACATCTAGCCACCTATGACCTTAGCCTAAACTTAAGTCTTATTTGCTGCCATTTATCTAAATATTTAATACGACTAAAGTATAAGTTCAATAAAAAGTTCGCCTATATAGCCTATTTAGAGGCAAATCCTTTAGATTTATAAAAAAAATACCGAATACTAAGATGAATAGGTAAGACTAAGATACTACTATGAAATATCAAAAAATTGGCCCTTATATTTTATTACAAAAAATTGCCTCTGGCGGAATGGCTGATATTTTTTTAGCCAAAAAAACAGGCCCTAATAACCTAAATAGCTTTTATGCTATTAAAAAAATTCTAGAAAAATATGCAAAAATGCCTGAGTTTCATAAAATGTTTCACGAAGAGGCAAAAATAACCAATGCTTTAAGCCTAGATATTCATAAAAATGTAATGACTTCGGCAGTTTACGAAAAATTAGGCAATCATTATATTTTTGTTATGGAGTACATTAAAGGCCTAAATTTAAAGCATTTTTTAAAGCTTGCAGAGCAAAAAGACAGCCCTCTTAATATTGGTGCTATTTTATATGTTATTGCCGAAATAGCCTCGGGGCTAGATCACCTTCACAGCTTAGTAAATCTCAAAACGGGACAACCGCTAAAACTAATCCATCGCGACATTAGCCCGCAGAATGTAATGATTAGCCATAACGGACAAATTAAAATTATTGATTTTGGTATCGCAAAAGCTTCTATTTTAGAAGAAACTCAAGCCGATGCGGGTATAAAAGGAAAAATGGCTTATATGAGCCCAGAGCAGGCGGCTGGAAGTTCTCTAGATAGCCGTAGTGATATTTTTTCTTTAGGAATTATGCTTTGGGAGCTACTTGCAAAAAAACGCTTATTTTTAGCAGACTCTACCATGGCAACACTAAGAAATGTAAGAAACTGTCAAATTCCAGACATTAGAACTTTTAATCCAAATATACCTCCAGAAATAGAACAAGTTTTAAAAAGAAGTTTAGCAAAAAAACCAGAAGACAGATACAAGAACGCTATAAGCTTGGCTCAAGATTTATATAAAATAATACAAAGCAAAGAAAATTTTTCTTCTTATGACTTTGAACATTTAACAAAAAAAGTTTATGCCGACGACATTGTAAAAAATAGACGACTTTTGGCAAAGTATATGAATATCTCTGCCGACGGAGACTCTGCTGTAGATATTACTTATTTGGGCTTAGATCATGATAAAATTGACAAAGAAAAAACACAAGATTTAAGTACATCAATAAATACCACAGAGCAAAGATCAAAAATAAATAAAGTTACAAATTTTTCAAACACAGCGGCTGCTGCAAACAAACAGGCTGACATAACCTTGAACTTAAGCCCTGTAACTTATGCTAAAATTCAATCTAGACAAAAACACTTAATGACTGTTAAACACAACACTTCTGTTGCCGCTGCCGTACCAAACAAGCCCAAGTTAAATAATGTTCCCCCTACTTATAGACAACCTAAAAGTTTTCAAAAACCCGCAAAAAACTCTCCTTTTTTTGGTATAGTTTTTAGTGCCTCTTTAGCCATTGCTGGATTTTTTCTTTTTTCTAGCGTAGAACAACAAAATGTGCTTTTAAACAAAGTGGCTCAAATAAAAAATTCTTTTATAACAAAACCCAAAGCTGTGCAAAACAATATCCTTACGCCTCCTATAGCACAAAATATTGCTGCTCCTGTTATTGCCGAAGCTAGCTTGTCTAAGCCTGCCGAAAGCGACAATTCTCCTACACTTTTAACTTACATTCATACAAAACCTGCCGGCGTAGAAATTTTTGTTAATGACAAGCCCATTAGTATATCCCCTAGTAATATTGTGTTACCAAAAAATAAAACAGTAAAAATAACATTAAAAAAATACAAGTACCATACAAAAGAATTTAAAATAAATACTAATTTACTTTTAACAAAAAGAAGAGCTCCTGCCTCTGTAAATTCAAAAATAATTATCAACAAACAAGAAGTTAAAGTTATTTTACAAAAAAAATATAGCTTTAACGATAATGATATTATTCAATAACTATACTTATTAAAAGGACCTTACAATTTACACTACTTTCATTAAAAATATTCTTATTTTTTATAAAAAAGATTGTAAAAAATCCAAACACAAAGCAAAGATTTTGTCGACATGGCTAAAAGAAAAAGGGAAGAAAACCCAACTTATTGAAAGCACTAAAAAACCAAAAACAACTGCTAACCAAGACCTTGTTGTTACTGTTGGAGGTGACGGCACCTACCTAAAAGTGGCGCAACTATTTAAAACCAATCCTATACCTAGTGTTGGAATTAACACGGGCTCTTTGGGGTTTTTAACACAAGTTTCTGAAAAAAAAATGAAAACCTTTTTTAATAAGGTCTTTGCAAAAAAAGCAGTTTTGCATAAGCACAATTTAATTAAAGTGAAAGTTAAAAACAGAGTGTTTTACGCTCTTAATGATGTTTCTATCGAACGCCACAACTTAAGCAATTTACTATCTTTAACTGTTAATTTGTTTAAGAAAAAAATTTACACCATAAGGGCCGATGGAATTATTTTGTCCACTGCCTTGGGTTCGACTGCATATAATTTAGCTGCAGGAGGCCCTATTTTGCACCCCTCTTTAAAAAATATCTCTGTTACCCCTATTGCTCCCCATAGCCTAACGGTACGGCCCCTTGTTTTAAATGATGATTATCAAATTGATATTCAAATAAAAAAAACAAAACATAAAAATAAAAAAAAATCTACACTTAGCATTGATGGAAAAAGGTATTGCATACTTAATGAAGACGATAATATCTCTATTAGCAAATCTTCTTACCAGCACCACAGCTTAAAAGATCGCAATTTTAATTACTTTTCTATATTAAAAGAAAAGTTTAATTTTGGAGAAAGAATATAAACTATTTAAAAGATAAAAAAAATTGATCTAGCTTATAAAGTTGAATGTTTTTATCTACTACAGATAAAACATGGGGTGTTTTTTTCCACTCTCCTAAGTTAATTGCATATTTTTCTTTTCCTGAAGCTTGATACTGGTATAAATCGGCCACATGTACATGCCCGTTGATAAAAATATCTACTTCTTCGTTTTTGCATTTAACTTCTGCGTAATTACGCAACATTTTGCAAATGTTTTTTTCATACAGCTCTTTTTCTATAGGTTTTTTATTTAAAAAAGATATTTTGTTTTTTAAAGAGCTAAGAAAACTTAATAAAGAACCTAGATAAAATACAAAAAACCCAGGGCACATTCTAACCCACTGCTTAAAACTTTTAGAATTAATTATTTTTTTCCATTTAAGATACCAATAATCTTCTTGATTAATTAAATCGCCATGTTCTATTTTTAAATTTAAACCATTAAGGTAAAATGTTTGTGGGCAATTATAAGTGATTATATTTTTTTTATTTTTAAAATAATTATTTATATATAAATCATGATTGCCTTCAAAATAATGCACTTTTGTTCCCTGCTCTGCAATATTTTGTAGCAAAATTACCACTTCAGAAAAATGATTAAAAAAAATAGATTTATCAGAAACCCAAAGATCAAAAATATCACCCACTAAAAATAAATGGTCTACATTTTTTGATTGCAAAATAAATTTTAAAAATTTTAAAAAGTGAATATACTCTAAGCTCTGATGTTCTTTTAAATGAACATCAGATACAAATAATAGTTTCATATAAACTCAAATTTTATTTGTCTAAATCAACCCACTTCTTTTTAAAAGAAGCCCAGTCTAAGCCCGTTTTGAAAGGAGATTTTACCACTTTTTTAGCTATGTCTTTAACTATATCAATAGGGTGGTTTTCTTTGTCGTCGTCTAAGTTCATGCTTAATTGTTCTTTAGAATTTAAATGTGAAGCTCCCGAAGCTTCTATATCAAAAGATTTTGCTTTTTCTAATAATAATTCGCGCGCATTTACTTTTTCTTCAGAAGTCGCATTATTTTCCACAGCTTTTTCTATTGTGGGGTCTACCTGCACCTTTCCGCCTTCCTTTGCCGAGCTATTAGGTGGAAAACTAGAATTAGCCCCTGGCATTTCTTCTGCAGGACTTTTTGAAAAATTCGCTTTTGGCATTTCTTCTGTTGGGTTTAAAGGCGTGCTTGCCAATTTAGCTTTAGCAAAATTTTGTGCCATGTTTTCAATGTTCGTATTGTTGTGATTATTTGGCGAAGAAGCCGCAGTAGCCGCAGCATAAGAATGCGTATTGTAAGATATTGAATGATCTTTTTCTTGAAACCCTGTAGCCACAACAGTTACAAAAATTTCGTCATCTTTAACATTTTCGTCAATAACAGAACCAAATATAATTTCTGCACTTTCATCGGCTGCATTAGAAATTAAAGAAGCCGCTTCGTTAACTTCCCACAAAGTTAGGTTAGAGTTTCCTGTAATATTAATAATTACTCCCGTTGCCCCATCAATAGATACATTTTCTAGCAATGGCGATTTAATAGCGGCTTGCGCTGCTTCGACAGCTCTTGATTCTCCCGAACCTACACCGCTTCCCATTAAAGCCACACCTCGTGACTGCATTACTGTTTTAATATCTGCAAAATCTAAATTAATTAAACCTTCTACATTAATTAAATCAGAAATACTTTTAACCGCTTGTAAAAGTACAGAATCTGCTTTTCTGAAAGTTTCTAATAAAGGAGTTTTTTCATTAGCAATCGTTAATAGTTTTTGGTTAGGAATAACAATTAAAGTATCTACATTAGACTTTAATAACTCTATTCCTCTTTCTGCATTTTTTGTTCTTTTTTTACCTTCAAAAATAAATGGCTTAGTTACCACACCTACTGTTAAAATTCCTAACTCTTTGGCAATGCGAGCAATAATCGGAACGGCACCAGTGCCTGTCCCCCCTCCCATTCCAGCGGTAATAAATAACATATCATGCCCTGCTAGCATGTCTTTAATTTCTTCTTCTGATTCTAAGGCAGATTGTTCGCCCACTTCGGGGTTAGCTCCTGCCCCCAAACCTTTAGTTATGGATTTTCCTAAATAAATTTTAGAACTTGAAGGATTACTATCTAAGGCTTGTCTATCTGTGTTAGCAACTATAAATTCCACACCTTGTAGATTATCCCCTAACATAGTCTTAATAACATTACCTCCGCCACCACCAACGCCTATAACACAAATTTTAGCGCCAGGAGTCTCTAAGGTACTTTGTGCAATTTCAAACATAAGCTATTTTCCTTATTAAAAATTTTATAGAGCTTAATGATGCCCATATTTTATTAAATAATGACGCACTTATTAACAACAAGCAAGCCTTCTAAACAAAGGACTAGTCTGGCTTAATGATAAGAAACAAAAATTTTATTAACAAACCTAGCGTCTATAGTTCGTGCTTTGTAAGAGTGTTGCTCTAAATACTTTAATACTTGATTAATTTTTTTTATAGTACTTTTTAAATTATTATTTTTTTCTAAAGCTAAACTTTTCCAATTTAATTGAATTTTTAAGTAAGGTTGTTCTAAAAATAAATGTGCTTCTTTGTTTGAACTATAGCGAACAGTAGCAATTTTATTAGCAAATGACGGAAAACGAAATAATTGAAAAATAAAATCTAAAAATTGTTGTTTTTGCCGCTTATTACTTGGCAAGCTTCCTGTTAAAATGGGTTCCGAATACACTTTTTTGGTATTTGTGCTTAGTAGCTTTCCGTTGCTTAGTATTTTATATAGTTTTCCACCTTTGCTTAAATGTAAAAAAAATTTTGGGTTTAAAGTAAAGTTTACTTTTAAAGTATTTGGAAATTTTTTATAAAATGTTAAGTTTAAAAAAATTTTTTCTTTTTTTAGTAAGCTAAATACATTTTTAAAGTTTAAAAACAGTAAAGATTGTCCTATGTAAGGTTTTAATAATTTTTTTATTTTATTTTTATACTCTTGCTTTGTGTAAATAAACTCTACCTTCTCTTTAAACGGCTTAGCTGGAGGTAAAATACTTATTTCTACAGTTTTTAAACGAAAAAAATAAAACATACTACTTAGCGTAATACTAATAGCTAAAACCCAAAAAAATAGCTTCCCTTTTTTTTTAATCCAACTCATACTTTGTACTATACTATAATTTTTTAACAGAAAACCAGCTTTTTATACCTTTATGATAAATAAACTTTTTGTATTTCTTACTTGCTTAACTTTAGTTTTTTTATTCCTCTCTAAAGATGTAAATAAAATACTAGCTTATCAATTTTTAATTAATAATATAGATAGTCTAAGTAAAGTTGGTAAAAAGAAAGAATATATAAATAAATATAGACTCTTATTAAAAAGGGAAAAGCAATTATTAGAAGAAAAACAATTTTATAAGCAAATTTATATTTTATTAAAAAAAGATTTACAAAATTTAACCAAAAAGAAGATCCTTCCCAAAGAATGGTATAATATAAAAAGTATAGAGTGGAGTAACAAAACGGTTAAAAAGTACCTTAGCTCTGTTATACATTCAAAAAAAGAAGGAAAATATCATTTACAAATAAATACCTATTTATTAAATGATGATTACTCGGCGCTAGTAACACAATACAATCTTACAAACATTAAAAATAAAAATTTGGTTTGGGAATTTTCTAGAACTTTTAGAATCAAGTAGAAAGTCAGACCCCTCCAAAAAAAAAAGCCAGCTAAATAAATAACTGGCTTAAGAAAAAAAATGTTGGCACCGTGCTACTCTCTCACAGAGTTGCCGCTGCAATACCATCGCCGCTAGTGGACTTAACTTCTGAGTTCGAAATGGATCAGGTGTACCCCCACTGCTATAAGCACCAACAAAAATAAAAACTATATAAATTATTAAATATTTTGTAAACTCAAGTCATTTTTAGCAGGGTAATAAAACGAAAATAAAGTCTCACGACCAATTAGTACAGATCGGCTAAACAGATTACTCTGCGTACACCTTCTGCCTATCAACCTCCTAGTCTCGAAGGAGTCTTTAGGGGGCATAAAGCCCCAGGGAAAATTTATCTCATGGCTGGCTTCCCACTTAGATGCTTTCAGCGGTTATCCAATCCGAACATAGCTACCCTGCAATGCCATTGGCATGACAACAGGAACACCAGAGGTTCGTCCAACCCGGTCCTCTCGTACTAAGGTCAGCACCATTCAATTTTCCTGCGCCCACGGAGGATCTGGACCAAACTGTCTCACGACGTTCTGAACCCAGCTCGCGTACCTCTTTAATTGGCGAACAGCCAAACCCTTGGGACCTGCTTCAGCCCCAGGATGAGATGAGCCGACATCGAGGTGCCAAACACCGCCGTCGATATGAACTCTTGGGCGGTATCAGCCTGTTATCCCCGGAGTACCTTTTATCCGTTGAGCGATGGCCCTTCCACTCGGGACCACCGGATCACTTTGACCTGCTTTCGCACCTGCTCGACTTGTAGGTCTTGCAGTCAAGCTCCCTTATACCAATATGCTCAATGCCCGGTTTCCAATCGGGCTGAGGGAACCTTTGTACGCCTCCGTTACTCTTTAGGAGGCGACCACCCCAGTCAAACTCCCCACCAGACAGTGTCCCTCACCCAGATAATGGGTGCAGGTTAGAATTCAAGAACAATAAGGGTGGTATTTCAAGGGTGACTCCACAAAAACTAGCGTTTCTGCTTCAAAGTCTCCCACCTATCCTACACATATTGATCCTAAATTCACTGTCAAGCTAGAGTAAAGGTTCACGGGGTCTTTCCGTCCTTCCGCGGGTACTCGGCATTTTCACCGAGAATTCAAGTTCGCTGGGCATCTGGTTGAGACACCGGAGAAGTCGTTACGCCATTCGTGCAGGTCGGAACTTACCCGACAAGGAATTTCGCTACCTTAGGACCGTTATAGTTACGGCCGCCGTTTACCGGGGCTTCAATTCAAAGCTTCGCCGAAGCTAACTCCTCCTCTTAACCTTCCGGCACCGGGCAGGCGTCAGGCTGTATACGTCGTCTTGTGACTTTGCACAGCCCTGTGTTTTTGATAAACAGTCGCTACTCCCTGGTCACTGCGACCTTCCAAGGCTTCGCCTGTAAAAGACTACACCCTAGAAGGCACACCTCCTTCCGAAGTTACGGTGCCAAGTTGCCGAGTTCCTTAACCAGTATTAACCCAATCGCCTGAGAATACTCATCTCACTCACCTGAGTCGGTTTACGGTACAGGTAATTTTAACAAACATCGAAGCTTTTCTAGGAACCATAGTTTCAACCACTTATGAAGACAAAAGTCTTCTCGCATTCACGCCTAGGAGTAATGTAGTACGGATTTGCCTATACTACCTCTTGCACGCTTACACCTGAATCCAATAACAGGCTGGTCTATCTTAGTCCGTCCCTCCTATGCCTAACGCTAAAATTAGTAAAGGAATATTAACCTTTTATCCATCGACTACGCCCGTAGGCCTCGCCTTAGGTCCTGACTAACCCTGGGAGGATTATCCTAGCCCAGGAATCCTTGAGTTTTCGGCGGCTAGGTTTTTCACCTAGCTTTATACGCTACTTATGTCAGCATGATCACTTCTAGTTCGTCCAGCTGTCCTCACGGTCAACCTTCAGCCTATACTAGAACGCTCCTCTACCGCACAACAAAAATGTTGCACCCGTAGCTTCGGTGGTAAACTTAAGCCCCGTTGAATCTTCCGCGCAGAATCACTAGACTAGTGAGCTATTACGCTTTCTTTAAAGGATTGCTGCTTCTAAGCCAACCTCCTAGTTGTCTGAGTAACTCCACCACGTTTTCCACTTAGTTTACACTTGGGGACCTTAGCTGACGATCTGGGCTCTTTCCCTTTTGTCATAGGACCTTATCACCCCATGACTGTCTCCTGATCTAGTTATCACCGGCATTCGGAGTTTATCTGGGTTTGGTAATCTGGTAAGACCCCTAGCCCAATTAGTGCTCTACCTCCGGGATAAAAAATCAAGGCTATACCTAAATATATTTCGAGGAGAACCAGCTATCACCTAGTTTGATTGGCCTTTCACCCCTAACCACAAATCATCCAAAAATATTTCACCATTTACTGGTTCGGGCCTCCACTGAATGTTACTTCAGCTTCACCCTGTTCATGGTTAGATCACCAGGTTTCGGGTCTATTCCCGCAGACTAACGCCCTATTCAGACTCGCTTTCGCTACGACTACACCTAACGGCTTAATCTTGCCTACGAAAATAACTCGCTGACTCATTATGCAAAAGGTACGCGGTTACACTTATAAAATAGTGCTACCACAGCTTATAGGCTTAGGGTTTCAGGTTCTATTTCACTCCCCTTTCGGGGTTCTTTTCACCTTTCCCTCACGGTACTTGTTCACTATCGGTCACTAGAACATATTTAGTCTTAGACGGTGGTCCGCCCAGATTCCCAACGAATTTCTCGTGTTCGATGGTACTTGGGATACTCTTCAGAGATTTTATTTTTTCGCTTACGAGGCTATCACTCTCTTTGGCAGGTCTTTCCAGACCCTTCTGCTAAAATAAAATTTTGTAACTCTGTGAAGTGTTTCTGGACACTTCTAAAAGTCCCACAACCCTTAATATACAACGACCAGAATCTTGACATATACTAAGTTTGGACTGTTCCCCGTTCGCTCGCCGCTACTAGGGGAATCTCTTTTGATTTCTGTTCCTGGGGGTACTGAGATGTTTCACTTCTCCCCGTTCGCCTCTTAAAGTTATGTATTCACTTTAAGATATCATGTTAATGATGGGTTTTCCCATTCGGAAATCTCCGGATTAAAATGTGTGTGTGCCACTATCCGAAGCTTATCGCAGCTTACCACGTCCTTCATCGCTTTCTAGTGCCAAGGCATCCGCCCTAAGCCCTTAGTAACTTTATAAATTAATTTTTTTTATAGATAGGCTTAATTAAAAACCCATCTTTTTATACCCTGCTAAAAATCACTTGAATTTACAAAAATATTTAATTTTCAAAGAACATAGGCTGTATTAAATTAGTAGATTAATCAGATATTCTTGTCTTTTCATTACCACCACTTAAAAAAATGGTGGGCCTGAGAAGACTTGAACTTCTGACCCCACGCTTATCAAGCGTGTGCTCTAACCAACTGAGCTACAGGCCCCTTTGTTCGCTCAAAGCTGAATAGTGGAAAAGAAGGCTGACCTAAAATTGCTAAAAAACAATCCTTAAAAAGGAGGTGATCCAGCCGCAGGTTCCCCTACGGCTACCTTGTTACGACTTCACCCCAATCATCAATCACACCTTGGGCGCTTGCCTCCCGAAGGTTAGCTCGGCGACTTCTGGTGTAACCAACTTTCATGGTGTGACGGGCGGTGTGTACAAGGCCCGAGAACGTATTCACCGCGGCATGCTGATCCGCGATTACTAGCGATTCCAACTTCATGGAGTCGAGTTGCAGACTCCAATCCGAACTGAGAACGAATTTATTAGATTTGCTAAACCTCGCGGTCTCGCTTCTTTTTGTATCGTCCATTGTAGCACGTGTGTAGCCCTGGCCATAAGGGCCATGAGGACTTGACGTCATCCCCACCTTCCTCCGACTTAACGCCGGCAGTCTCTTTAGAGTGCCCAACTAAATGCTGGCAACTAAAGACAAGGGTTGCGCTCGTTGCGGGACTTAACCCAACATCTCACGACACGAGCTGACGACAGCCATGCAGCACCTGTATAGAGGTCCGAAGAAAACTCCATTTCTGGAAGTCGTCCTCTATATGTCAAGGCCAGGTAAGGTTTTTCGCGTTGCATCGAATTAAACCACATGCTCCACCGCTTGTGCGGGCCCCCGTCAATTTCTTTGAGTTTTAATCTTGCGACCGTACTCCCCAGGCGGAACACTTAACGCGTTAGCTCCGGCACTGATGGGGTCAAACACCACCAACACCAAGTGTTCATCGTTTACGGCGTGGACTACCAGGGTATCTAATCCTGTTTGCTACCCACGCTTTCGGGTCTCAGCGTCAGTAATGAGCCAGATGGCCGCCTTCGCCACCGATGTTCCTCCTGATATCTACGCATTTCACCGCTACACCAGGAATTCCACCATCCTCTCTCATACTCAAGTCTAACAGTTTCAAAAGCACTTCCTGGGTTGAGCCCAGGGCTTTCACTTCTGACTTATTAAACCGCCTACACCCGCTTTACGCCCAATGATTCCGAACAACGCTTGGACCCCTCGTATTACCGCGGCTGCTGGCACGAAGTTAGCCAGTCCTTTCTTCTTAGGTACCTTCATTTTTTTATTCCCTAAGAACAGAGTTTTACGACCCAAAAGCCTTCATCACTCACGCGGCGTCACTGCATCAGGGTTTCCCCCATTGTGCAATATTCCCTACTGCTGCCTCCCGTAGGAGTCTGGACCGTGTCTCAGTTCCAGTGTGACTGGTCATCCTCTCAGACCAGCTATGGATCGTCGCCATGGTAGGCCTTTACCCCACCATCAAGCTAATCCAACGCAAACTCATCCTCTGGCGATAAATCTTTAATCTTAAAGTCCGAAGACAAAAAGATATTATGCGGTATTAGCCAGCCTTTCGGCTGGTTGTCCCCCACCAGAGGGCAGATTATCCACGTGTTACTCACCCGTGCGCCACTCATACTCGCCCCGAAAGGCTTTCCTCGTTCGACTTGCATGTATTAGGTACGCCGCCAGCGTTTGTCCTGAGCCAGAATCAAACTCTTCAATTAAAATCAAAAAATTTAATCTAAACTAAATTAATTAAACGGGTAAGTAGAACTTAATCTACTTACTAAAATATAACAAATTCCCCTGTAAAAAACAGGAGAATCCTTCTTTTCTATTTCACTATTCAGTTTTCAAAGAACAAAGACAACCAGACTGTTATATAAAAAAGCGTCTTTCGAGTCAATAGCCTTTTTGAATTATTTTTATTTTATTAGGAGGGTGTTTTTTTAAAATTTTAGGGCAAAAAAATTTTGCTTTTTTTGTTCCAAAAATGTGCCTGCTACAAGAGGGTTTATCGCTTTAGCTTAGGGTCTAGAGCGTCTCTTAACCCGTCCCCCAAAAAGTTAAAGGCCAACATGGTAAAAAATAGCATTATTCCCGGAAATAGTATCAAATGGGGATAAGTGCGCATAGAGCGCCACCCTTCGCTAGCCAAAACCCCCCAACTGCTAAACGGCGGCTGCAGGCCTAGGCCGATAAAGCTTAAAAAGCTTTCAAATAAAATATTAGAAGGCACCTGAAAGGTTATTAAAACCATAATTGGCCCTAAAATATTAGGAATAATGTGTTTTAGCACAATGCGAAAAGAGGAGAAACCCAAAGCTTGGGCAGATTCCACAAAAGCCAAGCTTTTTGCTTGCAAAACTTGCCCCCTTACTACTCGGGCTAAAGACATCCAACCCAAAATACTTAAGGATAATAAAATGCCCGACAAAGCTCGAAGTTCTGGGTTTTCAAAAGTATTTAAAGAATCGAAAATTACTTTTACTAAAATTAAAAGCACCAAGGTGGGAATAGAATATAAAACATCTACAAAACGCATCATAATAGAATCTACCCAACCTCCAAACCAACCCGAAATAGCCCCGTAAACAACCCCCCCTATTAAAGAAATTATGGCTGTTACAATGGCAATGGTTAAAGAAATTCTAGCTCCGTAAATAAGGCGAGAAAATAAGTCGCGGCCCAAGCTATCTGTTCCTAAAAAAAATGTACTACTGGGGGGAGATAAAATAAAATCAATATGCTGTTTATCAAAAGAATAAGGGGCTACATAATTAGCCAATAAACCTATGATGAATAAAAAAATTATTAAAAAAAAAGAAGCGATGGCTGTTTTGTTTTTTTTAATTTCTTTGCTAAAGTTTTGCCACGGGGTTCGGTTTGATGCGCCCATGGTTTCCGTTTTTAAGCTCACTTTAATTTGTCCTTATTTTAATTTTAATAAAAATTGTGC
>JAAOIK010000015.1 GCA_015163855.1 Pseudobdellovibrionaceae bacterium | reverse complement strand
TTTTTATAGTTTCAATACGGCACACTATTGTGAGCCATATTGTTTTGTCACATCATCTAATCTTTTTAGATGAGCAAGCAATTCTTCCATTTTATCTAATGGCCAAGAATTAGGGCCGTCACTTAATGCTTTTTCAGGATTAGGGTGAGTTTCCATAAACAAGCCACTAATACCCACAGCCATAGCGGCTTTTGCTAGGGCGGGGATAAATTCCCTTTGCCCTCCCGAGCTAGTGCCGTGTTTTCCGGGTAACTGCACAGAGTGTGTGGCGTCAAAAACCACGGGGCATTTAGTGTCGCGCATAATCACTAAAGAGCGCATATCAGAAATTAAATTATTATAACCAAAACTAAAGCCTCTTTCGCAGACCATAATATTTTCATTGCCCGTAGATTTTGCTTTTTCGGCAACGGCAGTCATTTCTTGAGGAGATAAAAATTGCCCTTTTTTGATATTTATCGGCTTATTTGTTTTTGCAACACGAGTAATAAAGTTAGTTTGGCGACACAAAAAAGCAGGGGTTTGTAGCACATCAACCACTTCAGAAATTTGGTCTAAGGGGCTGTCTTCGTGCACATCGGTTAAAATGGGGACATTAATTTGCGATTTTACTTCTTCTAAAATGCGCAGCCCCTCCTCTAGCCCTGGGCCACGATAACTTTTAATAGAGCTACGGTTGGCTTTATCAAAAGAGGATTTGTAAATAAAAGGAATATTTAATTTTTCAGTAATTTGCTTTAAAGTTTCTGCAGTTTTTAAGGTCATGTCTAAACCCTCTACCACGCAAGTGCCAGCAATTAAAAAAAACGGTTTATCTTGTCCAATATTAAAATTACAAAGCTTCATAAGCTACTTTAAAAGCTACTTTAAGAGTAAAGTCAAAGAATTTACTATATGACTTTGTTTATTTCTTCGGTATAAGTAAGCCTATAACATAAGGAGTGTGGATGTATAAGGATAAGCAAGAGATTACAGAACACATAAAAGATAAAGCCAAAAAAGTAAAATTGGTCATTTTTGATATGGACGGCGTTTTAACCAATGGCCTATGCTCTTTAACAGCCAGTGGTGAAATTTCTAAAACTTTTAATTATCAAGACGGACTAGGCATAGCTTTATTGCAGGCAAACAAAATTGATGTGGCCATTATTACTGGTGACCAATCGGGAGTGGTTGATGAAAGGGCCAAGCGTTTAAAAATTAAATATGTTTATAAAGGTAGAATTAGTAAACTGTCTGCTTACAAAGATTTAAAAGGAAAATTAAATTTAAACGATGAGCAAATTGCTTATATGGGTGATGACATTATTGATATCCCCGTAATGAAAGAGGTAGGGCTGTCTATAGCTGTGCAAAATGCACAAAATGCAGTGAAAGAAATAGCCGACTATGTAACCCCTTTGTACGGCGGAGAGGGAGCAGCTAGAGAACTTTGCGACTTAATATTATCTTTTAAAAAATTAGACCCAGAAGCCTTGGTAGAAACTTTAGAGAAAGAAATTTCTAGCTGTAAATAAAAAATATTTTTATTACTAAAATGCTCACTATAATTATTGGACATAGAGGATGTGGAAAAACTAATCTGTTGTCCTACTTAGAAAGTAGTGAAGTGCTTTGCATAGACTTGGATTTAAAAATCACTCAAGCTTGTGGCGAAAGTGTAGAAAGCCTATTTCTTAATAAAGGGGAGAAGGTTTTTCGCAATTTAGAAAAAAACACTTTATATAAACTAATTAAAAAGCATCAAGGGGCTAGCCGGCCAGTATATATTAGTGTGGGCGCGGGGTTTTTGGAAGAAATCCCCGACGGGGTAAAAGTGGTTTGGTTGCAAAGAAAAACCGACGCACAGGCGCGCACTTTTTTTAATCGCCCTAGGTTAGATAAAGAAAAAAGCCCCTCTAAAGAATATAAAAGTCGATTTTTAGCAAGAGAAAAATACTACGGCTCTGTAGCTCACGAAATAATTTGTTTGCCAGAACATATTGTAAAGTCGCAGTTAGATAGTTGCAAGCACGCACAGTTATCAGTAGAAAATTTTTTTACGAACTTGCAAAAATTTATGGCTTTATATTTTTCTAACCAACCAACAACTTTAAATACAGAAGAAGTAACGCAAGAAAAAAATAATTTCTTTTCTTTTTCTTCTTTAAACAAGGCTGGAATTACTTTAACAGAAGAAATGTTTGCAGACCGCTTGCGGGGAGAGCAATTTTTAAAAAAGCGTTTAAGCTGGGGGTTGTTGTTTTTTGAAGTAACCGACCAGTTAATTAGTAAAAGCACTTTTGTTTGGATAAAATCCATTGTTCCGCCAAATCGTTTATTGCTAAGTTGTCGCAGTTTAAAAACTTATTTTACCCAAGAAGATTTGCAGTCTTCGTGGGCTTGGGATTGGCCCATAGAAAAAACTATAAAAGCTTGTCCTTTTAAATTACCTTTTTCTATTATTTCACTGCACAGCAATATAAAAGAAAAGATAGAGGATAATGGTGTTTACTTAAAGTCGCAAATGGCCTTGGCCAATAAACACAATTTACAATATGGCGGCTTTAAAAAAGTACATGGTAAGTGGGCCCCTAGCATTAGTGGATTAAGCGAGTTACAAAAGTTGTATGACTGGTTTAAAAAAGATAAAAGTGGGCGGTCCATACTGCCCATGTCTGAGGATGGTCGATGGGCGTGGTTTCGTTTGTATTTGTACGAGCAAACAAAATTGTCTTTTGTTAAAGAAAGCCGAGGTGGCATTTTTAAAGACCAAATATTATTGGCAGACAAATTATTTAGCGAACATAAAAAAGCGGATAAAAATACACCAAAACATTTTGCTGCCATTTTAGGACAGCCGGTTACACATAGTTTAACGCCCTTTATCCATTATGATTTTTTTCAAAGTAAAAATATTTCTATTTACAGTGTGGAGTTAAAGGAAAGCGAGGTTAGCAAACAAAGCATAGATTTTTTAATACAATTGGGCTTAAGATACGCTGCCATTACCTCCCCTTTAAAAAAAGCTTTTTTTAACTTAGGGCATGATCAACTTAAGCCTTCTTGTTTAGGAAAAAAGTTTCAATCGGTTAATACTTTAGCTATTTTTGAAAACACCAAAAAAGGAATTTTAGATAATACCGATCAAGAAGGTTTAGTAGCCTTGGTTAATTCGGCCGCTGTGGATAAAAAAACAAAAGCTTTATGGGGGGCGGGGGCAATTTCGTTAATGTTAAAGAAGGTCTTTGCTGAGGTTTGTATTTTTTCTGCACAAAAAAAACAATGCGTTAATCGCAGTATAAACGAAGAAGCTTATTGTCCAGAGGTGATTTTGTGGGCAGTGCCTAGTATTTATAAACATTCTCCTCCCAAACACTGGAAGCCTGGCGTGGTTATTGACCTTAACTACTCCGAAGATTCTGGGGGGCGAGAATATGCAATGCTAAACAAGGCCACTTACATAAATGGGCTATTAATGTTTTTGGTTCAAGCTAAGGCACAACAAAAAATATGGAATAATGTATAATAAAGTGCTTAAGGGCTAGCAACTAATGTGTACAAGCATTTTAACTAAATACTTTAACAAAGAGTTCATATCTACGGGGCGTTTGTTAAAGATCCAAATTACTTCTTCAAAGTTTCCTAAGCTCATGTTTAGTTGAATGCTTAACAAGGACTTAGTAGTGTTTTGGTAGGCTTGAATGTTTTGAATATCAATTTTTATTTGACCAGGCTTGCTGTATCTAATGTTTAATTGGGTAACACCGCGAAATAGCATAAAGCTGCTTTTGGCACCTTCTATATTATATAGCTTAATAGAAGAATTATCGTCTATTTTATTAGTATTAAATTCTTGGACAATGCTAGCAAAGGCAGCCTTTAAATCACCCATGTATTGGCGAGTCTCTTTTTCGACGAATTGCTTTAATTGGTGGGATTGTGTACCACGAGCATTAGAGTTTTTCCGTTCTTTGTCGGTTTCTGCTAGTGTTTGGATCCAATTTGTCATATATATATGCTATATAAGCGAGCTAGACCTTGTCAATGTTTTGGAGGGGTAATGGGTGGTAGTACTTTTGGTAGAGTATTTCAAATTCATAGTTTTGGCGAAAGCCATGGAAAGGCTATGGGGGTTGTTATTGACGGCTGTCCTTCGGGAGTGAAATTTTCTTTAACGCAATTGCAAGAGTTTGTAAATCGACGGCGACCAGGGTTTTCTCCCTTTTCCTCTAAACGAAAAGAAGCTGACCAAGTGGAGCTATTGTCTGGAGTGTACGAAGGTTACACCTTAGGAACTCCCATTGCGCTGTTAGTTTATAATCAAGACGCAAGGTCTTCGGACTATGACGAAATTAAAAAGAAACCAAGGCCTGGTCACGCCGATGATGTGTGGAAGGTTAAATACAAGCACACCGATCATAGAGGGGGAGGGCGCGCCTCTGCAAGAGAAACACTTTCTAGGGTAATGGCCGGGGCTGTGGCAAAAATGTTAATACAATCTTTGCAGCCAAAGCTAAATGTTTTTTCTTTTATTAAATCTATAGGTTTGTTTGAGATTAGTTCTGCAGCAACTCAGGCTATTATGCAGCACCCCTCCCCAAAAAAAGAATTGGAAAAACTCGACTTGGCTATTCCCGACAAGGAGTGCTTAGAAAAAGTAAAAAAGCTTTTAGGCGATGCGGGTGTTAGTGGGGAAAGCTATGGAGGGGTAGTGCAATTGGTAGTTCGTGGCTTGCCTGCAGGTTTAGGGCAGCCCGTTTTTCATAAATTAAAAGCAGATTTGGCTTTGGCTTTGCTTAGTATTGGTTCCACGGTGGGCTTAGAATTTGGAGATGGTTTTAAAATTAGTTCGGAGCGGGGAAGCGAATTTCACTCTTTGCAGCAGCAACATAACTATGCAGGTTTGCGAGGGGGAATAAGTACGGGCGAAGCCATGGTGGTAAAAATTGCGTTTAAGCCGGTGTCTTCTGTGGGTGCAGTTGCTCGCAATGGCAGGCACGACCCTTGTGTTTTGCAAAGGGCTTTGCCTATTGTGGAGTCTATGGTGTTGTTAAGCATAGCCGACCACCTATTATCTTGCCGCTTAGATAAAGTCTAGCGAGGCTCTTGCATATGGTCTTGCTTTCATAGGGCATTGGTCCATTGATACTAAACCAAGGTCTAGTTTTTCCTTGCCAATCCCACTTAGTGTCCTACCATTAGGGCAGAAAGCTGTTTATAGCCAAATGTCATCTTAATAAATAGATGGTAGAGGGTGAAGAGGAGTTTTCTAAAAAAAGTAGTAAAGAAAACAAAGACAATAATGAGGAGACAACAATGAAAAATTTTTTTGTATTACTATTAGTACTTTCTTTTGGAAGACTAGCTGTAGCTGGTGTAGACATTAGTGGAGAGTACCGATTTCGTGAATGGAACAATCTTACAAACAGCTCTGGGCGTAGCGACGATAGCCGCTTTACTCTAGGTGCTTCTTTTAGAGAAGGCGATAGCTTAATGGCTCACCTTTCTTTAATCGCTAATAGCTCTGGACTTGTAGAAGCTAGTGAAGCTTATGGTGTATGGAATTTTGCAGATGCATTTGAATTAAAGTTTGGTAACTTTTCTATGGATTGGGCAAACGGTACTGTGTTTGCATCAAATTCTTGGGAAGCAGCACCTACAGTATTTAACAATAGTGTAAGCCTAGCTTATGACGCTGGAATGATTAAAGTGACTTATGCAGAGCTTGACCGTACAGAAGGCAATGCTTTAACAACAGCTGTTGGAGTAGATTTTATGTCTTTACCTGCAGTAGCAAAAACGGTTCACCTTTTTTATGTAAAACAAGACACTTTATCTAAGTACGGTGCAGTTGTAGCTGGTAATGTAGATATACTTAGTTATGACCTAACTTATGCTTCTGACAAAGATGGCAAACGAAAAGCTAGCATGATGCACGCAAAAGTTGGCGTTGATGTAGCAGGCATGGGAAAAGTAGTAGGTACTTATCATAAAGATAAAGATGGTTACAGCCCTTTATCTTACGACAAACACGCTAATGCAGGTTTAATGGACCAGTATCAGTGGGGTGATGTTGATGGATTAGCTTATTATACAGTAGGTTATGTTCACAGCCTAAATGACGCTAGCGCAGCTGGTGTTTTTTATAACGCTTTTAAAAATGCAAACGGTGACAAGTTAGGTACAGAAATAGATGTATATGCTTCTCATAAATACAACGATGTATTAGTTGCAACGGCTCGTTACGGAAAGCACACACCAGAAGATGGTAAGGCTTTTAATCAGTGGATGGTTGGATTAACTTTAAACTTTTAATCTCCCCTTCATTTTAATATAAAAAAAGAGCAAGTTTTTCTTGCTCTTTTTTTTTGTAGTGCATATTAATAGTATATATGAACAAGTTTTTCTTTATTATTTTTTTTACAATAACGCATAACTGTTTTGCTTATGAAAAAAAAATACATTTACCTCCCTTGGTAGTTATTCAAGTTAATCAATTATTAAATTTAAGTGTAGATAAATTTTACAAAGAAAGCCTTGCTTCCAAAGGTCAGTTTAAAGGAAGTAGTTTATCGAAAATACAAAAAGTTATTCAACTTTTACTGGGTTCGGCAAAAACACTACCTCCCGAAACAGCGGTACATTTTAAAAAAATTTTTCAAGCTTTAGATGTTCAACTATCCTCACTGATAAAAACTGCTAAACCCATTTACATAAAACAGGTTTGGAAGTCTTTATTTTTAATAGCACGGTCTTTTAATGTTAATGCGTACCTTTATGGTTTTTGCGACAAAGATAGAAGTATGTGGATACAGAAAAAAAAATCGAAGCTAATTAACCCAATAGGGGCGCGCTCTTGCGCAAAGGCTATTTAAGCCCTTGTATAATCACAAGTTAGTCGTTATTTTGGTAGTATGCATTTCTTTAGTCAGTTACCTAAAAATATTTTAGTGGCAATTGTTTTAGTTGGCGGAGTTTTTTTTATTATGTATGCACAGCCGCCGGTAACCATTTGCCAAAGTGTTAAGGATAGTTTTGTAAAGTCTCAAAAAGGCTTTTTGTATATTCGTAAAGAGGCAAATAGTTTTAAAAAAGAAAGCTTGTATCAAAAGTTGTATAAACTGTGTAAAAGCCGAAAAAGCCCAGGGTCTTGTTACCAATTATTTTATAACACAAAAAGTTTATTATTAAGTTTAAATTCGGATGGAATATCGTGTATTCCAACGATTCCCAAGCTAAAGGGTTTTTTGCAAAATAATATTAAACTGATGGCAGAAATTGCTTGGGGGCCTGCGCCTCCATCTTCAAAAGGTCCTAAATTTTCTTGGTTGCAGGAATCCGACTTTTATTTATTTTGCAATCTTTTAGGCACTTATAAAAAGGCTTTGGGAGAGGAGCAAAAAAACCACTTAATTAACCAAACGCTAATCGCTTTGCCAGGCTATGAAGTGGTAGATGCTTTAAAGGCTCGTCAGTTAAGCCTTTTTTCTATTAACTGTAATAAGTATTAAAAAGAAAAAGGCTTAGAAGAAATGGGCTCGGGAAACTTATTTACATTATAAGCTTGTGTGCCCACAGGTAATAAAGCTATGCTTTGCGCTTTTTTAATTGCATTTTTTAAGCGTCTTTGTTGTGAGCTGTTAAATTCATTAATTCTAGCAGGCATAATTTTTCCACCCTCGCTTAAGTACCTTGCTAGCACTACGGGCTCTTTATATTCAAAAACGATATTATTAAAATTCGATTGCTCTGCTTTTTCTTCCACGCTGTCTCCTTAACGGTTTGCTTTTATGCTCTTTTGCCCTTTTATTAGGGGATAGAAATTAAAAATACTTATAACTACAGGCCAAGCTAGATTTTCTTAGCATTAAAGTCAAGTTTTCTAATTTTTGTACAGGGGCTTTTGCCAGCTCTTTTAAAGGAGGAGTATTTTTTTTGTTGCAATATTTAATATTTATCATATATTGACTTGTTTACTGTAATTTTAGAGGAGATTTTTGTGCCTAAATGTGATTTAAGCGGTAAAGCCGCGGTGGTAAAGAACCTAGTTAGCCATTCTAATATTAAAACAAAATCTAAAGCCGCTTTGAATGTGCAAAGCAAAAGACTATTTAGCACGGCTTTAAAAAGCTTTGTGCGTTTAAAGGTAGCCACTTCAGTAATGCGTACTATAGAAAAGATGGGTGGATTAGATACTTTTGTAATGAGACAGCCCGAACTATTGTTGTCTAAAAAAGCTAGAGCCGTTAAAAAACGTATTAAAAAAATTTTACAAGTGTAGTGATTTTTGTATTTATTAAATCGAGGTTAGTATGGGAAAATTAAAATTAACAATTAAAAAAGGCGATCAGGTAGAAGTGATTGCTGGTTCTGAAAAGGGTAAGCTGGGCGAAGTTTTGTCTATTAAAACACAGCCTTTAAAAATTCAAATTAAAGGGATTAAGCTTTATACCAAGGTGGATAAAAAAACGGGACAAAGCCAACAGATACCAGCCTTTATCGATTACTCGAATGTTAAAAAAGCCGACAAAAAGAAAGCTTAAACTTTCTTTTCTTCTTAATTTTTTTTTACTGATTTTGCTTATGCCAATCGCTCGCGCCGCAGGCCTTGCGCCAGAAGAAAATTTTAGCAAACCTCCCACTGTAGCTATACCAATTTTAAACATTCCTTTAACCGAAGAAGTTTTTGTTTATAAAGGAGAACTGCCTTACGGAAAGCTAGAAAAAAGACAAGAGTTTTTAAGCTGGCCTATTTTAAACCGAGAAGGGGTCAAGACAAAGCTTTTAGAGGCTTTAAAAAACTCTTCTAATTAATTTAATTATGAAAAATGGCACTGAAAGCGGCCAAACCACCCAATAGCAAAATACTAATTAAACCTTTTAGCGAGGAGGGCTTTTTTCTAAAGAGCACAACAATTACGCTAAAAACTAGCCAAACAAAAACTTTAGTAATTACCCACATTGGCCACGGCCAATGAATAGAAAGCTTAGCCAACAGGCCAAAGCCACTAATTAAAATAAAGGCCACACTAACACCATGTAAAAGGCTATAGTATTTGTTTTTTTGAGTACTATTTTTATAGTGGGCAATCATTAAGCCAAAGCTAAAGATGAGTAGAAAAATACTGACTACATGTATAAGCTTATAAACAGCAAAGGGCATAATCTTTCTCCTGGTGAGTTGGTTTATCTATTATAGAAATATCTTGTTTATATTGTAAAGTTATTATAGACAATAAAAGGTTGGGTGCACAATAAAAGGAGCTTGTATGTTAGTAAATAATATTGGATGGATTTCTATAATAGCGGGTATTTTGGGCTTAGTAATGGCTTTTTATATGTACAGATCTGTAATAAAACAAAATGCAGGCACGGATAAAATGCAAAGCATTGGTGATGAAATTGCTGTAGGGGCAATGGCCTTTTTAAAAGCAGAATATTCTAGAGTGCTAGTTTTTGTTGTTGTTGCTGCGGGCTTATTGTTTTGGGGATTTAATATACAAACTACGTTAGCTTTTGTTGTGGGAGCCTTCACTTCGGGGTTGGCTGGATTTATTGGAATGACAGCTGCTACAAAAAGTAATGTTCGTACAGCAGCTGCTGCAAAAGATAAAGGAGTAGGCGCGGCTTTACTTGTGGCCTTTAACGGCGGAGCAGTAATGGGCTTGTCTGTGGCCAGCCTTGGTTTAATTGGTTTGGGTTTTTTATATTATTTATTTGCTTCCGATTTTAGTGCGTTATCGTCTATCTCTGGTTTTTCCATTGGAGCTTCTTCTATTGCTTTATTTGCCAGAATTGGTGGAGGTATTTTTACAAAAGCTGCTGATGTGGGTTCAGACCTTGTGGGAAAACTGGAAGCGGGAATTCCAGAAGATGACCCTCGTAACCCAGGCGTAATTGCCGACAATGTAGGAGACAATGTTGGTGATGTGGCCGGTATGGGTGCAGATATTTTTGAATCCTATGTGGGGGCAATGGTTGCCGCAATTACTATTGCTATGACTATGCATTTGCCAGCTATGGAAAAAATTTTAGGTGGAGAAATTATAGACGCAGAATCTTTTCGTTATACTTTAATGGGATTGCCGTTAATTTTATCAGCAATAGGTTTGGCGGCTTCTATAGTTGGTATTGTGGGAATGAACCTTTTTAAAAATGCAGAACCCTCTAAAGCTTTAACTTTATCAGAAGTGATTGCGGGCCTTTTATTTTTAGTTGCCTCTGTCTTTGTATTTAACTTTTTAGATTTAGGTTTAAACATTTTTTGGGCAATGGCTATTGGGTCTATTTGTGGTTTTGGAATTGGTAAAATTACAGAATACTATACGGCCTCTAAACCAGTATTTAAAGTAGCCGAGGCTTCTAAAACAGGGCCGGCAACTAATATTATTGCTGGTATAGCTGTGGGATTAGAGTCTTGCGCAGCGCCTTTATTATTAATTGCTGTGGCTATCTTAGGAGCTTATTCGTTTGCTGGCTTATACGGAATTGCCATGGCCGCAGTGGGAATGCTAGCTACTGTTGGTGTAATTATGACCATTGATGCTTACGGACCAGTAGCGGATAACGCTGGTGGTATTTCTGAAATGGCAGGTTTAGGAGCAGAGGTTCGAGCTATTACCGATGGACTAGATGCTATTGGTAATACCACCGCCGCTGTAGGTAAGGGTTTTGCTATTGGGTCAGCCGCTTTAACTTCTTTGGCTTTATTTGTTGCCTACAAGCAATCGTTAAATATAGATGTGGCGATGGACATTAGTAACCCCGCAGTGGTTTCTGGTTTATTTTTAGGGGGCATGGTGGTTTTATTAGCAGCCTCTTTAACTATGACTTCTGTGGGCAAAGCTGCGGGAGAAATGGTAGATGAAATTCGTAGACAGTTTAAAGAAATTTCTGGTTTATTAGAGGGAACAGCTAAGCCAGATACCGCAAGGTGTGTGGATATTTCTACAAAGGCGGCTTTAAGAGAAATGATATTGCCTGTGGTTATTAGTATTGTATCCCCTATTCTTGTGGGTTTTCTTTTAGGTCCTGCAGCCCTTGGTGGTATGTTGGCGGGTTCTTTAATTACCGGCGTAAGTCTTGCGTTGTTAATGTCTAACTCTGGTGGAGTATGGGATAATGCCAAAAAGTATATTGAGTCTGGTAAAGTAAAAGGGGAGGCTAAGGGAGGTAAAACTCACGAAGCGGCAGTGATTGGAGACACTGTGGGAGATCCTTTTAAAGACACAACTGGCCCAGCAATGAACATTTTAATTAAATTAATTTCTATTGTTGCTTTATTAATAGCTCCATTATTAAACTAGGGCACTCTTAATAGAGTCCCTATTTTTTATCCATGGCCGTTTGCGAACACAATATTTTTAATTGGAAAGGAGAAAGAAGAACTTTGATTCTTCTTTTGCTTTTATACGCAGGCATTTTTTTAGTAGAATTATTATTTTACTACCTTTCTGGCTCGCCCATAGTTTTAGCCGAATCTTTGCATGTACTTAGTGATAGTTTAATTTATGTTTTTGCACTGTGGAGTTCGTTTTATTCACTAAAGCAACAAATATATTGGAGCAAGGTTGTTGGTTTTTTACAAATTGGTATGGGTGTTTGGGTAGCGGCCAACAGCTTGCATCACTATATTTTTGCCCTATCATCAGACCATCACGCGGTAATATGGGTGGGGTTAATATCTTTAATAGCTAATACCATTAGTTTATTTTTAGTATCCGAATATAGAGAAAAAACTTTATACTTTACTGTTAGTTGGATTTTTTTAAGAAATGATTTTTTTATTAAATTTTTAGTATTATGTTCTGGTATTGCCATGGGGTATTGGAACCCTTCTAAGATTAGTTTGTTTAGTAGTTTGGCGATTGCTGCTATTTTAATGATGTCTGGAAAAAGTATTTTAAAACAAGTAGCTAAAAAGAAAAAGTCACTAAATAAGGAGGCATAAAAAATGTCTCATGCCTGCCACTCCTCCCATCAAAACATTGGATTACACAATCGCAAATTTGTGTGGGGGATTATTTTAAATATTATTTTTATAATAGTCGAACTAGCTTTTGGTTTTTTGTCCGAGTCTATGGCCTTAGTGTCTGATGCTCTTCATAATTTTGGAGATGTGCTTGGCTTAGGCTTAGCTTTGTGTGCAAATATTTTATTAAAATCACAGTCTGCACCTAACAAAACTTATGGGTGGCGTAGCTTTTCTATTTTAGCCTCTTTTATTAGCTCTTTATCTTTAGTCTTTATTTTAGGGGCTTTATTTGTAGAAAATCTCCATCGATTAAATCAAGCCATAGTGGTTAATGCTACAGTTGTTATTTGGGTTTCTTTAATAGGCTTAGCTATTAACTTAGGTACCGCCTTGCTGTTTTTAGATGCCAAAGAAAAAGATTTTAATATTAAGGCGGCTTACTTGCACATGCTGGCCGATGCCTTAATTTCTGGCGCCGTGATGTTGGGCGGTGTTGCTATGTACTTTACCGACTGGTGGTGGGTTGATGGAGTATTAAGCTTTTTAGTAATACTATTTATTTTATACTCCACTTTGCGATTAACTTATGACTCGGCCCACTTACTTTTGGCAGGAGTGCCTAAAAATATTAATTTAAAAAAAGTTCAAGATTTTTTTACAACCCATAAAGATATTCAAAGCTTTCATGACTTACACATATGGGCGTTAAGCACGGCAGAAGTAGCAATGACTGTTCACTTACTAGTTAATAGCGAAGCAGATAACACCGAACTTTTAAAAACCATAGACAGTCACTTTGATAAACATTTTGGAATTGGGCACTGCACTGTTCAAATAGAAAGAAGCGAAACCGTTTGTAAGCCTTGCAATTAAAAAAAGCCTAGTTACTTATTGGTTTAATGATAAATTATTTTTTTGTATTAAAATTATTTTTTGTCTAACAGTTTGTTTACTTTTTTAATTACATCAGAAAGTTTTGTTAGCCCAGCATAAGTTCTTCTAAATTTTTGAAGCTCTTGCAGGGGAAAGCCTCCGTAGGTTCCGGGCTTTAAAACATTATTGGTAATAACAGACTTACCTATTATGCAAACATTATCGCTAACGGTAATGTGTCCAGACACAGCAACGCCTCCTCCAAAAACACAATGATTGCCAATGATGGTTGAGCCTGCGCAAGAAAAGCCGGCAGTAATTAGGCAGTGTTTTCCAACGTTTACATTATGGGCAATGTGACAAAGGTTATCTATTTTAGTTCCTTCATTAATTACAGTAGAGCCAAAAGTTCCTCTATCAACATGTGTAGAAGAGCCAATTTGAACACGATCTTTAATAATTACATTTCCAAAATGCACTTTTTTAAAATGCTTACCTTCTTTAGAGCTGCCGTACCCAAAACCATCGCCTCCAATAGTAGAGTGGCTTTCTATTTCACACTCACTGTGAACAATAGAACCTCTGCCGATAACCACTTGAGAATGAATAGTATTATTATCTTTCAAGCTGGAATGGTGTTCTATACAAACTTGTTGGGCAATTTGGTTGGACTGCCCAATGCTTACAAAACTTCCAATAAAGTTATGACAACCTATTTTTGTAAGTGCCCCAACTTGACTGTCATTAGATATAACACTGTGCGCACCAATGCAGACTTTTTCTGCAATTTTTGTATTTGCCTCAATAATACTGTAAGCACCCACTTTTACAGAGGGGTGTAGTTGAGCGGTTTTATCAACAATAGCTGTGGGGTGAATATTAACGCTGCCTTCTGTAAAAAAATTAGTATTATTTATGAAAAAGTATTTTTGCCCCAGCTTTGCCATGCTTTCTTGCAAGGAAGTGCTTTTTACAATGTTGCTGTTTTTATAATCTAAAAGATTGTTATCCTCTGCGGTGGAGGTAGATACAATGATTAGCCCTGCTTTTTGTTTTGCGGCTTCTTGCACCTGCTTAATAGAGGGGCAAAATACAATGTCTGTTTCTGTCAGTCTTTCTGTGGAGGCAATTCCAGTTAGTTGGTGGTCTTTTATGATTTGAACAGGGCTTAGCAGTGAAGGAAAGTCTAAAAGAAGTTGTTTAATGTTAGGGTAGTTATTCATGAGCCCTTTATCTTATTGTTAGGCATTGCTTGTCAAGAGCCTGGCTATTTGTTACATATTTTACTTGTAAATTGAGGAGTTTTTATGTCAAAAGCAGGAACTAAGAAAAAATCTGTAGCTAAAAAAAAGGTTGCAGTAAAAAAAACAGTAGTCTCTAAAAAGAAGACTGTGGCTAAAGCAGGAAAAATCACAGAAAAAGCCACTAAAAAAGTAGCTGCAAAAAAAACGGTTAGAAAAAAAAGCACAAGAAAAACGGCCAAGCAATTGCAGGCAGAAAGAGATCAGCAAGAAATTGCCCGTAAGTGGAAAATTTTAAATGATAAAACTGGTGGCACAAAAGGCCAAGCTTATAAAATAAGCAACACTTATGCTGTAGAAGACATTATTGACCATAAAGAATTTGGTCGTGGATATATTATTGATATTAAAAATAATCGACTACATGTTTTATTTCAAAACGCTTTAAAATTTTTAATATCTAATTACAAATAAAGGACAGCGCATGGCAAGAGATGACTTGGCTCAGTTAGAAGGTAAAATCATTGATGTGGGCAGTGGTGGTATTTATACAGTACAACTAGAAAACAAAACAGAGTTATCTGCAAAATTATGTGGAAAAATGCGCCGATTTAATATTAAGGTAGTTGTGGGAGATAAAGTAACTGTGGGAGTTTCTCCTTACGATCTCACTCATGGTTTAATTATGTACAGGCATAAATAAATAATTAGTTAGTGCAATATTACTTGGGTCATTTTTAGTCTTTAATTTTTATGTCTATACAAGCTTACTCTTTTGAACAATACATTTCTTCTAAAATCTCAGCCCAAAACGAGGTCATTAAGCAAACTTATCAAGCTTTAGAGGAGGGGTTTTCGCCTGCCTATATTGTGGATTATAAAAAAGAAATTTCTCAAGGCTTAAAATACTTTGAAGTGTGTTTAATTGACCAAAAGCGAAGCGAGTGGAAGCTACTGGTTAGTAAAAAAGAAAAACTATTGGAAGATTTAAAAAGAAGTGAACGCTTATCTTCAGAAATAGAGCAAAAAATTCAAAACTGTCCTAGCTTAGAAAGCTTTCGTACTATTTATAAAGAACATAATAAAACTACACTGTCTAAAGCGCACCAAGCTAAAAAGGCGGGTTTAGGGGCTTTGGCAAAGTGGGTTTTAGAACAAGCAAAGGCTAAAGATAGTGACGAGCAAAGCTTAGAGCAAGAGGCAAAAAAATTTATTAACACAGAGGCCTCTTTAGTAAGTCTTAGTGATATTTTAAATGCAGTTCAACAAATTTTAGTAGAAGACATATTAAATAACAAAGCATTTAACGCATGGGTTTCTCAAGAGGTAGAGCGTTCTGAAATTAGCATTCAAGCGGGAAAAAAAAATGTTCCCGAAAAGTATAAATCTTGGATTGGTTATAAAAAACCAGGCTCGTTATTTTTTAAACCAAGCATGTACCCTAAATATTTAGAGATTAGAAGGTTATGGAATGTGGGTTTTATTAAATTTAATATCGATGTTAATCAGCAAGCTTTGCAAGATAAAATTTATTCGTCTTTATCTCCTCTAGATAATGTTAAAGTAAGAGGTTTTTTGTACAACACAGTACAGTTGGCCTTAGCGCAAAGATTGCTTCCTCGTTATATACAAGAAAAACACAGAGACTTTGAAGAAAAAGCCATTAAATCAGAATCGTATAAATTTTTAAAATCTTTAGACTCAGTTTTAATGGCAAGGCCTGTTGCCTTTAAAAAGCCCGTTTTAGGGGTGTGGCCCTTAGAGCAAGGCTGTTATGTTGCCATTGTAAATGCTGCTGGTGAATATATTTCTAGCACGCACTTGTCTTTAAAGGCAGAAGAAAAAGAAGCCTCTAAAGCTTTGCTGCAAAACATATTAAAAGATATTGATGTAGAATATATTTCTTTGCCCACACAAAGTTCATCTTTTTTAGTAAAAGAAGAGCTCGAAACATTTTTGCCTTCAAAAACAGAAGTTAAATTTATTTGGACACAAAATTTAGCTATTAATTTATATTCCGAAGAGTTAGCTAAAAAAGATTTTGCAGATTTACATTTTGACCAAGCCAGGGCAGTGTTTTTAGCTAGGCAGTTACAATCTCCATTTACCGAGTTGGCGCGCTTAAACTTACACACTCTATCTTTAACAGACACGCAACACTTACTTCCTAAAGAAGAAGTTCGTGCCAAAATTACTAACGAAATTAATAGAGCGATTTATACTTACGGTTTAAACTTAAATGTTTGTTCGGCTTCGGCACTAACTTATTTAAAACCGTTTACCGAAGAGCTTGCAGAAGAAGTGCTTCGATTTAAAGCCAGCCAGTCAGGATTTAAAGAAATTAGTGATTTAAAAAAAGTGCCTAACTTTACTTCAGAATTATTTGAAGAAGTGGCGGGGTCGTTTATTTTATTATCTTCAAAAAACCCCTTAGACAGCACGCGAATTCACCCTAATCACTATGCCCGAGTAAAAGATATGGCCAGAGAACTATCTTGCCCGTTAAAGTCTTTATTTGGGGCAGGCTCTAGCGCTCTTAAAGATATTTCTAAAAAGTGGAAAGAGTTGTTGGGTAATTATTCGTATGAATTTTTATATCAAGAATTAAAAAACACTTACACAGAAGAGTCTAAAAACATTGATGAGCCTGTGCCGTATATAGAAAAAATTCAGATGAGCATAAAAAAATTAGAAAACTTGCAGGAAGGTTTGGTTTTAGATGTTTGGGCCAAGAGACTAACTTCTTTTGGCGTATTTGCCGATTTTGGATTAAACCAACAGGGTTTAATTCTTTTAAGTGTTTTAAAAAAAGAAAAGCAAGTGGTGTATCCAGGAATGTGGCTTCGCGTAAAGGTGGGTAGTGTTAATGTAACTAGCAAAAAAATTATTTTTTGCTTAGAGCACATTTATTCTGATTTTAAAAGAAAAACAACCCCTTTGCCGAAAAGAACCAGCGAAGATGGATCTGCCCAAAAAGCATTGTTCAACAAGAAGAAAGCGCAATGGAGTAGCACAAAGTCTGGCCTTAAACCCTTTAAACTAGATAAGGACTTGAGAAAAAATAAAACTTTTGCTAAACCAAAGGCAGCGTTTAATAACCCTTTTGCAGGTTTACAATCTATGTCTGGATTACTTAAGGAGAAAAAATGAAAAAACTAGTTATTGTCGAATCACCCACCAAAGCCAGAACGATTAAAAAATTTTTAGGTGCTGATTATTTTGTAGAATCTTGCATGGGCCATGTTAGAGATTTACCGCAATCGGCTAAAGACATTCCAGAGGCCTATAAAAAACAAGCTTGGTCTAAGTTGGGCGTTAATGTGGACGCAGGTTTTGATCCTTTATATTGTATTCCAAAAGGCAAAGGTAAAATTATTAAAGAACTAAAAAAGCTTTTAAAAGAGGCCGACGAATTAATACTGGCTACCGATGAAGACCGCGAAGGAGAAAGTATTAGTTGGCATTTATTAGAGTTACTAAAGCCAAAAGTGCCTGTTAAAAGAATGGTCTTTCATGAAATTACCAAATCTGCCATTAACAAAGCTTTAAAAGATTTTCGAGACATTGACGATAATTTAGTAAGGGCGCAAGAGTCGCGTAGAGTTTTAGACCGATTAATGGGTTACACTATTTCGCCACTGTTATGGAAAAAGGTTGCCTTTGGTTTATCTGCAGGAAGGGTACAGTCTGTGGCTGTAAAAATTTTATCAGATAAAGAAAAAGAAAGACTACGGTTTTTGCCAGTCAGTTACTGGGGGGCGGAAGGTTCTTTTCAAGCAAGGGGAGAAAGTTTTTCTGCAACACTGTCGGCTTTAAATAAAAAAGAAGTTGCTGTTTCTAAAGATTTTGGTCAAAAGGCAGAGCTGTTAAATGCCAAAAAACTACATTTAAAAGAAACGCCAGCGAAAGATTTTGTAAAACAATATTCTGAAAAAAATTGGACGGTTAAGTCGTTAGAAAAAAAACCCACTACTAGAAAAGCTCCGGCCCCGTTTATTACTTCGACTTTACAACAGGCAGCTAGTGGAAAATTAAAAATTAGCATTAAAGAAGTAATGATGGCTGCCCAAAAATTGTACGAGCGTGGTTTTATTACTTATATGCGTACAGATTCTACTTTTTTATCAGACCAAGCTATTAAAGCTAGTCGCAGCAGCATAGAAGAAAATTTTGGAAAAAAATATTTAGCCGACAGCCCTCGCCGTTATGACTCTAAAAAAGTAAAGGGAGCTCAAGAGGCGCATGAAGCTATTCGTCCCGCAGGAGATAAATTTCTTAACCCCGATCAAAGTGGTTTAAGAGCATTATCTTTAGAGCTGTATCGATTAATTTGGGCAAGAACTTTGGCTTCGCAAATGTCAGAGTCTAAGCATCAGCAGGTAAAAATGATTTTGCAAGCAAATGATGCCGAAATGACTTGTCGTGGATACACTACCGAATTTATGGGTTTTTTAAAGGCTTATTCTGATGACAGCAGTCACTCTGATGTTTATTTACCAGAACTAAAACAAGGAGAAGAGGTTAAGTGTTTAAGTTTAGACAGCAGTTGCACAGAAACAAAGGCGCCGCAACGCTATAGCGAAGCCTCGTTGGTAAAGTTAATGGAAAAAGAAGGCGTGGGCAGGCCCTCTACTTATGCCAGCATTATTAGTACAATTATTTATCGTGGTTATGTAAAAAAAGTAGGCAATGCTTTAGTTCCTACCTTAACCGCCCTAGTGGTAGCTAAAGTTTTTGACGAACATTTTCCTAAATATGTTGATCTACAATTTACTTCGCAAATGGAAAGTAGTTTAGATAAAATTGCAGAAGGAAAATTGGTTTGGAAAGACTACTTGGCAGGAGTGTATTTAGGCAAGGAAGGGTTAAAAGAAGTAATAAGTTCTAAGGAAGAAACCATAGACCCAAAATCCTCCCGAAGCATTAAAATTAATAAATTTCCAAACTATGAATTTAAAGTAGGCCGTTATGGAGCCTATGTTTGTACGCAAAAAGATGGCGAAGAAATTTGCGCTTCTTTAACCGATGATTTTTTACCAGGAAATACTGATTTAGAATACTTAGATAATTTGATCCATACAAAAATTAACGGAGCAGATTCTGTGGGAAAAGACCCCGAAACAGGAAAGCCATTATATATTTTGTCAGGTCGCTATGGCCCTTATGTGCAATTGGGCGAAGCCGACGAAGAGGCGGGAGAAAAGCCAAAAAGAGTATCTATTCCTGCTCACTTAGACGCTAACAATTTAAGCTTTGATAAAGTTTTATATTTGTCTCGATTACCATTAACTATGGGTGTAGATGAAGGCAGTGGTAAAAATATTATCAAACATATTGGGCGCTTTGGCCCCTATGTAGTATTAGATGGCGACTTTCGTTCTATTCCAAAGACAGAAGATTTTTTTGATTTTAATTTAGATAAAGCAAAAGCCTTGTTGGCCCAACCCAAAAAGGGGCGAGGTTCTAAAATTTTAAAAAGCTTAGGAAAATACGAAGAGGCTTCTGTGGACTTATTTGATGGTCGTTATGGCCCTTATTTAAAATGGAATAAGTACAATGTATCTTTGGGAGAGAGCTATACTCAAGATAACATTACTTTAAAAGTTGCCATCGACTTAATTCAAGAAAAAATAGACAAGTCGCCTCAAAAGAAAAAGAAGGTGACTAAAAAAACGGTTACAAAAAAGAAAGCCAGCACGAAGGTGGGCATAAAAAAGAAAGCAGCAAAAAAGAAAGTGGCAAAAAAGAAAGTTAGTAAGGCGCCGGCAGCTGTTGCGACCAAGGTAATATTAAGAAAAAAATAATGCCGTTAAGGTAGCGGTGGCAGGCACTAAAAAACCGCTTTGCTAAAACAAGCCAGCCCTTTGTCGGGCTTAGTTTTTTAGAATCCAATTTCATTTTGCATATTTATTTTTTCTTTGTATCTTTATTTTTTTCTTTGTATCCTATTGTAGTTAGTTTATGTCTAGATATTTAAACTAGATATTTTTTAGTAATTTTTAAAAATTTTTTACAAAGGACTTATATGTTTTTATTTAAGGTGCTGGCCGTTGCAGTAGTTAACTTTTCTTTCTTGTTTGTTTTTGCAAGGGGAGGGGCTTCGCCTAACCAGCCGTTGCTGTGTAAGCATATATCTCAAATTCAACAAAGTTACTTATCTCAACACATTAAAAAAAATATATTAAATACAAAGCTACAAAAAAGAATAATTCATGACTTGTTAGAGGTTGCCGACCCAAATAAAACAATTTTCTTACAAAAAGACATTAAAATAATTAATAATATTTTTAGAAATTTATTACAAGACATCGCCCAAGCAAACTGTAGCAGTTTAAATACTTTTTTTTCGTTATGGAAAAAACGAATGAAAGAAAGGGCAGAGTTTGCAAAAATATTTTTGTCTTCAAAGGCTTTTAAAATTAACCCTAACACAAGCTTGTCGCTAGACTCGAAGAAAAGAAAAAGATTTCAAAAAAAACAAAAAGCAGAAAAATATTTATCTAAATATATTCAGTTTCAAGTAACTAACTTACTTTCAACAATGAAGCTTCCTAAAGCGCGTAAGTTTGTTGTTCGCCAGTATCAACGCAATATAAAACTTTTAAGTGAAAAAATAAAAACAGAAAAATTTGCCATTTATTTAAATGCCTTTGCCAAAGCCTTAGACCCACACTCCAGTTATTTTTCTTGGAAAGAGCTAGAGGACTTTCAAATCGAAATGAGTCGTTCTTTAGAGGGGATTGGAGCAAGACTTTCTTTTGAAGATGGGTTTACTGTTATTGCCGAAGTTATAGAGGGAGGAGCTGTAGATCGCTCGGGTAAATTGCAGGCAAAGGATAAGATTTTGGCAGTAGGCCAAGGGGATCACGACAGTTTTGAAAATATTATAGAAATGGATTTAAGCGATGTAGTTCGTAAAATTCGAGGAAAAAAAGGCAGTAAAGTTAGGTTGTTAATTTCTAGAAAAACAAAAAGCGGAATAAAAAAATTTGAAATAACTTTAGTAAGAGATAAAATCCCTTTAGAAAGAGCGAAAGTTTATTATATAGATAAAAAAGTTAGTGGAAAAAAAATGAAGTTAGCTCTTATTCACTTAGGTTCTTTTTATGCCGATTGGAAAAACCGTGCGATTTCAGCAACTGCAGATTTAATTAAAATATTAAAAGAGGTTAAAAGAAAAGGAGCCCATGGCGTAGTGTTAGATTTATCAAACAATGGCGGGGGGTCTTTATCAGATGCCGTTAATATTTCTGGATTATTTTTTAAAACAGGCGGGGTGGTTAAACAATCTAAAGGTGGAGGTGCTTTTTCTGAGTTAAAAGATCGAGATCCGCGAGTTCAATTTTCTGGACCCTTGGTTGTTTTAGTAAATCGATTTAGTGCATCGGCTTCAGAAATTGTATCGGGAGCTTTACAAGATTATAAAAGAGCTATAATTGTTGGCGCGGGGGCTACTTACGGTAAGGGAACTGTGCAGACGGTGCAGCCCTTGGGTAGACGACATTTTGGAGCTTTAAAAATTACTATTGGAATGTTTTATACCCCTAGCGGAAAAACTACACAGCACCAAGGGGTAACACCAGATATTTTATTTCCTGTTCCTTCGGGGTTAAAAGACTGGGGGGAAGCTAGTTTAGACTATTCTTTAAAGCCAGATAGCGTGCCTAGGTTTGTGTCTAAAAATGCCCAAGGTAGTTTAAAACAAGACAAATGGAAAGTTATTACTTCAAGTTTGGTTAAAGTTTTAAAAGTAAAATCGAAAAAAAGAGTAAGGAAAAGCAAAGAGTTTCAAAAATTTATTAAAAGCAACGAAAAAATAAATAAAAAAAATATTAAAATTGCGGATTTGTTAAAAGAACAAAAAGAAGCTAAAAAAGAAAAAATTAAAGAGACCACAAATACCATAGCTTTGCGAAAGCAAAAAACAAAAAAATATCTGGATAGAGCAGATATTCAAGAGTCATTAAATATTTTAGCCGATGTAATTATTCAGCAAAAATAAACGGCGCAAAAATAAA
>JAAOIK010000014.1 GCA_015163855.1 Pseudobdellovibrionaceae bacterium | reverse complement strand
TATTTGGTAAACAAAGTTTGTGACAAGCCTTTAATGCTCATGTCTTTTAATAATTCAGAAAAGCTGTTGTCAGAAATTAAAGTTAAATGCATTGCGTTTTTAGACACTAAAAAAATGCCAGTTACTAAGCCAGAAAACCAAGCCACAGCACTAATTTTTAACCATATAGATATTGGCTTTTCTGTAGATTTAAAAGTGGCCTCTTCATTTTTAAAAATCATAATAACCATTACAAATAAAACCATTACCGCGCCAGTATAAACAATTAATTGTACTGACCCCAAAAAATAAGCCTTTAGTAAAAAAAATAAAAAAGCCTGCACAATCATGGTGCCTGTTAAAGCTAAAATAGCTGTCATAGAATTTTTTGTAGACACAACAGCCACCGCAGAAAATAAAAGTAAAATAGCAAAAAAATAAAACATTTTATTTAAAAATAAATAGTATTATTGCAGTAATAATAGTATTTAATACTCCCAGTGGTAATAATTTTGTCCAACCCAACTGCATTAACTGATCATACTTAAATCTTGGCAAAGTCCAACGCACCCAAATAAAAATCCACAAAAACACAAAAACTTTAAACATAAATACAGAAAATAAAGTTAGTGCCGTTAAAAAACTTAACCACCCTGCTCCCACTCCCATAGACAATAAAAACTGACTTACCTCTGCGGTGCTAACAAAGGGGATTTGATGGCCTCCAAAAAATAATACAGTCATTAAGGCTGACCCCACCAACATATGTCCATATTCGGCTATGTAAAACATATTCATTTTTAAACCACCGTACTCTGTGTGGTAACCCGCCACTAACTCTGCCTCGGCCTCGGGCAAATCAAAAGGGTGGCGATTGGTTTCGGCAAAAACAGCAATAAAAAACAAGACAAATCCTAAAGGTTGAAAAAAAATACCCCAGTTGGGTAAAAAAGAAACCTTGTGCAATACATCGCCTACAGCAACAGCCAAAACTCCCTGTTGTGCGCTAACAATAGTTTGTAAATCAAAGCTGGAATAAATTAACAGCACACCTGCCAAAGATACGCCCAATGCCAATTCGTAACTAATAACCTGAGCCGCTGCTCGCAAAGCTCCAAACAAAGAGTACTTATTGGCCGAAGCCCAACCTGCTAACAAAATAGAATATACTCCTAAAGCAGACACTCCCAAAATAAACACTAAAGAAAAGTTTAAACTATAGCTTTGAAATTCTATAACATAAGGGCCCCACTGCTGATTAAAAAAAGTAAAAATAGGAATAGAAAAAGGAACAGATAAAGGAATTGCTCCAAAAGCTAAGGCTCCTGGAATTAAAGCTAAAATTGGAGCTAGATAAAATAAAGTTTTTTTTGCATCCTTAGGAACAAACTCTTCTTTAAATAAAAACTTAATTAAGTCGGCCAACAATTGCGTTAAACCCAAAGGGCCCACTCTGTTTGGGCCAAAGCGGTTTTGAATAAATGCCGAGGCTCTTCGCTCAACCCAAACTAGTAAAGGTACAATTTTTACCATTAATAAAAAAATAAAAATAATTTTAATAGCATTAATGGCTATGTTCATTATATCCACTGTTATCCTTTAACCTAGTGCCAGTCCAAAGCCTTTGAACGAATTTCCCAAATTAACCCATATAAAAACAAAGCTATAAAAATTAACATCGCTATTAAAATATAAAGCCCCCACCCTGCTGTTAAAAAATCTTTGTATGCCACAGCCCAAGGGTAAATAAAAACAATTTCTATATCAAAAATAATAAATAGTATCGCTGTTAAATAATATTTAACCGGTACATTGTTAGTTTGCGCAAAGGAGGGTAGGCCGCACTCATAAGATGAGCTTTTGATAGCGCTTTTAGATTTTTTAGGACCTAAAATAGAGGCCACACCTAGTAGCAAAGCCCCAAAGCATAAAACAAAAAAAATTAAAAATAAAATTGCAAAGAGTGCTGTCATAAATACCTAGTTTATGTTATAGATTGTACTCTCCTATGCGGTCAACAAGAAAGCTAGAACTTAGCAGCCTCTCTTTTCAAGAAATACCTGCTCAATATTTTGTAGAGGGCTTTCATAAAGAGGCTTTTATAGTCAAACAATTACAAGAAGTTTCTGAGCTTCAGTTTGTCATTACCAGCACAGAAGCAGAGCTGCATTCTCTTTACAAAAATCTATGCTTTTTGCTCCCTAATCGCCCCATTTATACCTATATTCAAGAGGACGAAAACCCTTGGGCTATTTTGCGTTTTTTAAAAACACTAGAAACGGCAAGCCCCGAAACTATTTTTCTATTAAGTATCCACCACTTACGCATTGCCCCCTCGGCAAGTAGCTACAAAAGCAATCAAACCTCCATCACCCCCAACTACTCTTTTCCTATATCTGTAGAAAATTTTATGCTTCAAAAGGGCTATAAACCTAGTTTGATTGTTGAGGGGCCTGGGCAATTTAGTATTAAAGCTGGAGTTTTAGATTTTTTTTCCCCACAAAACTCTACCCCTACGCGGTGTGAGCTGTTTGGCGATACGGTAACTGCATTATTTAGCCTCGATGTGGATAGTCAAATTACTATGCAAAGCCTTTTGCAAGAGACGCTTTGGAACAAAAAATCGCCAATAGATAATGCCGAAACTTTATTAAATTACTTTCCTAAAAATAGTTGTATTTGGAATTTTTGTCCATTAAACGAAATAAATAACGAACTATCCAGTGGCCATAAAAACCAAAATATTATTTACTTAAATCAAAACAGCCTTCACTCCCAAAAACTGGTGGAAATTCCCTCTTCTGGAAAAAACTTAAAGACCTTTACGCAAAAAATAAAACAAAAAAATATATTAGAAAAAAAAGTTTATTTAAAAGAGCAAATAAAAAAATGGAATAATAAAAACATACAAATTGTTTTATCTTCTGAAAAACACAGCCAAAGTGTAGAAATAAAAAATTTATTTTTAGACATAAACATTCCTGTATCTGAGTTAGAATCCTTTAGCGACATAAGTGAAGAGGCCGTTTGCATTATACAAAAACCCATTAGTTGCAGTTTTATTTTAGAGCAAGAAAAGCTTGTTTTGCTAAAAGCACAAGATCTTTTAAGTGTGAAAAATATAAAAAGCCTTCGCCCTCAAGAGCAATTAAAGTTACAGCTTGGCTCCATCAGCATAGACTCTTTAAACCCAGGCGATTTAGTAACTCACATTCAACATGGAGTTGGAAGATATTTGGGATTAAAATTTATGACTATATCTAGTCAAGAAATGGAGTTTATACATTTAGAATATAAAGATAAAGAGCAGTTGTATATTCCTGTTTATAAAATAAATAGTATAAAAAAATATATTGGTAACACCTCCATTTTAGACAAGTTGGGCAATAACAAATGGCAGCACACCAAAACACAAGTTAAAAAGCGTCTTCAAGATATTTCTTTCGAACTCTTAGAGCTTTATGCCCAAAGAAAAAGCCTACAGCGACCAGCCTTTACCCCCTCTAAAGAATTGTATAAAAATGTTTCGGCAGGCTTTCCTTACAAAGAAACCAAAGATCAAGCCAAGGCTATTAATAGTGTGTTAAGTGATTTATTAAGCACCACCCCAATGGACCGATTAATTTGTGGAGATGTGGGTTTTGGAAAAACAGAAGTCGCGGTAAGGGCTTGTGCTCGAGCCATAGAAAATAACAAGCAAGTGGCTATTTTAGTTCCTACAACGGTATTAGCCTTTCAACATCACAAGCACTTTTTTGAGCGACTAAACCCTTTTTCTGTTCAAGTAGAAACTTTAAACCGCTTTGTGCCTTTAAAAAAACAAAAAGAAGTAATTGCACAATTAAAAACTGGGCAAGTGGATGTGCTTATTGGCACACACAAGCTATTAAACAATCAGCTAGAATATAAAAAATTGGGTTTATTAATTATTGATGAAGAACAAAAGTTTGGAGTAAAACACAAAGAGAAAATTAAACACCTTAAAAAAAATATAGACACCCTAACTTTATCTGCAACCCCTATACCAAGAACATTAAACTTTAGTCTTTTAGGTTTAAAAGATATTAACTTAATTCAAACTCCTCCACAAAATAGATTGTCTATTAGAACTTTTATTAATTCTTACAATAAAAATATTATCAAAGAGGCCATTCAACAAGAAATGCAAAGGGGTGGCCAAATCTTTTTTTTACACAATAAAGTAAAAAACATAGAGCTTGTTAGTTCAGAAATAAAAGAGCTTGTGCCTACGGCCAAAGTGGCCTTTGCTCACGGACAATTGCCCGAAAATCAATTAGAACAATCTATGCTAGATTTTGCTAATAAAAAAACAGACATACTAGTTTGCACCACCATTATTGAATCTGGTTTGGACATACCCAACGCCAACACTTTAATTATTAATAACGCTCACTTGTTTGGGCTCTCTCAGCTTTACCAAATTCGTGGCAGAGTGGGCCGTTCTAATCATCGCGCTTACTGTTATTTACTAATACCTCCACAACAAAATATAGACGAAAAAGCTTTAGAAAGATTGCACAGCATTCGAGATAATACAAAGCTAGGCAGTGGTATTTATATTGCGCAAAAAGATTTAGAACTTAGAGGGGCTGGTGATTTGTTAGGCGAAGAGCAATCAGGCACTTTAAATGCCATTGGCTATGAGCTTTACTTAGAATTATTAGAAGAAGCTATTAACCAAGCAAAAAGCAATCAAACTTTAAAAAAACAAAATAAAAGTATTAGCAATATTACCTCTGATATAGAACCAGATATTTATTTACCCTACCCTTGTTTAATTCCTCAAAACTATATTTCTGACATTAGAACAAGGTTGTATTATTATAAAAAAATTTCTAGCATCCAAAGTATTAATGATATGGATTTTTTAGAGGACGAATTAAGAAACAATTTTTGTAAACCTCCCGTGGAGGTTTACAACTTAATGGGGCTAATTTTAATTAAAAACTGTGCAAAAACTGCAGGTATTCTTTCTGTAAGTTTAAAAAACACTTCGTTAAATTTAAAAATTACTAACAACAGCCCTTGTGCCGAACAGTTAATTGCTTTAATACAAAAGCAGCCAGAAAAATATCAATTAAGTAAAAGCGATTTAGTAAAAATAGAGATAACAAATACTCAGTGGGAAGTGGTTTATCAAGCTTTACAAAAATTAATGTCTGTTGATTAGTCAAAGTAGTCAAAGTGTCTGTTGACTACTTACTTTAGTCCATGGCGGCGTCTTAAAAGTAATTAGAAATTAAACTGTAGCTTTATTCTTGTAATAAAATCTTCTAAGTTAATATCGTACTGCTGATTTTTACCTTGAGATAAACTATAAACCGATTCAACTCCTATTAAATGGTTTTTCCAAAAATTATAGTTAAAAGTGGCTCGTGCACTTATGCTGTGTCCAGACTGATTTACTCCCACAGGCAAAGAAGAAGAGGCTGTAAATGTTACCGCTTTTATTCCTACCAAACCACTCCAGTTTTTTTCTTTTATTAACCGATAGTCTACTCCTACTCCGTAATCCAAATGTTGTGCCGCTAATAATATTCCCTTAGGCCCATAGGCTAGTCGGTCTTTAACACCAAATAATACAGAAATAATCCAAAGGTCCCAGTTCATGTAGCTTTCTAAGTAGGCTTCTTTTAAAGTAAAGTTAAATTTAGCAGAATTAGCTTCGTTAGAAAGATAAGTTTTCTTAGAATATTTAGAGCTTAAACCAATAGAGTATTTATCGCTAAGGTGATAAATACTTTTTATATTCATATCAAAACCGCCTTGAGAATTATATTCCAAAGCATTAGAAGCTTTTCCGCTAGCTTTTAAATAGGGCCCTACCTGCCACTCTATGGACCAAGGGTTAGCTACTCGATCGATTAGTGAAGTTCTTTTTTGCACACTTGGGTTTTGTATTTCGTTATCATCAAAACCCAAGTCACTGGCAGCGTTGATGTAAGCCAACACTCTTTTTTGAGAGGGCAGAGTTAATTTTTCTTCTGCATAAATTAAATTTGGATTTTCAATTTGTGGGTTTAAAGAAAGATATAAGGGTAAAACCACTTTCCAGTTACTAAGATTAAGGCCGTGGTGTTGAAAAATTAATTTAGAAAGCGTGTCGCCCCAAACTAAAGTAATTTCTTGAGCAAAAACTGCTTGGCTAAACAAAGCAAACAGACACAACAAAAAATATTTAAACTTTTTCACAAGATTATTCTACAGCTACAAGGTAGGGTAACTCAACGGCTCTAAAAAAAACTAAACTTTCGTATATGAAAATTTACTTTTAAATAAAAAGTTAATCTTGTTCTGACTTTTAAGCCTTAAGCCTTTAAGCTTTAATCTTTTAGCTTTAATCCTTAAGCGTTTCTGCTAAAATTAAAACATTACCTTGGGGCGAAACTTCTAAATATCCCCCCTCTACAAAATAAGAAGAAAAAGCCTTTTTATTAATATCATAAAACTTTAAAGCCCCTTTGCCCAAAGTAGTTAGCAGCGGAGCATGCCCTTTTAAAACTTGTAAGCAACCTTCCGTGGATACCACGGCAATACTGCTAACAGCTTTGTTATTAAAAACCAATTTATCGGGGGATATTAAACTTAGCTGCATAATACATACTCCAAAATGCTCACTACATTTTTTTAATGCGTTTTATTTTAATTATAAAGTTTTTGCCTTTTCCAAAGCTTCTTCTACAGTACCTACTAAATAAAAAGCTTGTTCGGGAACATCGTCATGTTTACCTTCTAAAATTTCTTTAAAGCCTTTAATAGTATCTTTAACATCTACATAAGCTCCTTTTAAACCAGTAAACTGCTCTGCCACAAAGAAGGGTTGGCTTAAAAATCTTTGCACTCGACGGGCTCTTCCCACAACCGCTTTGTCTTCGTCAGATAGTTCGTCCATTCCTAAAATAGCAATAATATCTTGTAAGTCTTTGTACCTTTGTAACAAAGCTTGAATTTGTCTTGCCACTTTATAATGTTCTTCTCCCACAATGTCGGGGGATAATAATCTAGAAGTAGAAGTTAGCGGGTTCACTGCGGGATAAATACCCAAGGCCGCAATTTCACGATCCAAATTTGTAGTTGCATCTAAATGAGTAAATGTTGTTGCCGGAGCGGGGTCGGTATAATCATCTGCAGGTACATAAACGGCTTGCACAGAAGTAATAGATCCTTTTTTTGTAGAGGTAATTCGCTCTTGTAAATCTCCCATTTCGGTACTTAATGTTGGTTGATAACCCACCGCCGAAGGAATTCTTCCTAACAAAGCAGACACCTCTGCCCCAGCTTGAGTAAATCGAAAAATATTATCTACAAACAATAATACATCTTGTCCTGCAACATCACGAAAATATTCTGCTTGAGTTAGTCCTGTTAAAGCCACTCGTGCTCTCGCCCCTGGCGGTTCATTCATTTGGCCAAATACCAAGGCCGTTTTATCAATTACTCCCGACTCTGTCATTTCGCGATATAAATCATTACCTTCTCTTGTTCTTTCGCCAACTCCCGCAAACACAGAGTAACCACCATGTTCTGTGGCAATGTTACGAATTAACTCTTGAATTAAAACGGTTTTTCCAACACCCGCCCCTCCAAACAAACCTACTTTTCCCCCTTTTGCATAAGGAGCTAATAAATCAACGACTTTAATTCCTGTCATTAACATTTCGGCATGAGTAGATTGTTCTGAAAATGGCGGCGCTTGTCTGTGAATGGGCCAAACTTCTTTAGCGTCCACTTTTCCTTTGCCATCAATGGGGTCGCCTGTAACATTTAACATTCTTCCTAAAACACCCTCTCCCACAGGAGTCGAAATAGGTATACCTAAATTTTTTACTGCTTGCCCACGAGTTAAACCCTCTGTGGCATCCATGGCAATGGCTCGAATAACACCTCCGCCTAAATGTTGAGCCACCTCTAAAGTTACATTCCATTCTTCATTATTAATATTAGGGTTAGAGATTTGTAAGGCTGTTAAAATTTCTGGTAACGCACCTTCTTCAAATTCCACATCCAAAACAGGACCTGTAATTTGTTTTACTTTCCCCATTGTCACTTTTTCCATTAAAACTCCTTTCCTTTTTTCTTTAACTTTATTTTATTTAACTTAACTTAACTTAACTTTATTTTACTGCTTCTGCTCCGCTAACAATCTCCATTAACTCTTTTGTAATATTTGCTTGGCGCAATTTATTATAAGTTAGGGTGAGTTTTTTAATCATATCATTAGCGTTGTTAGTGGCGCTATCCATAGCTGTCATGCGAGCCGCATATTCGGCCGCTACACTTTCACTTAAATAACGATACACTTGGCTAGTGAAATGCTTAACTAGCAGCTTTTCTAAAAATTCCATAGCTGGTGGTTCAAAAATATAATCATCAGAAAATGTTTGTCCGTCAGGACTGTCTTCATACTCTACAGGAAAAATTTTTTCCACAACTCTTTCTTGAGAAATAACCGATTTAAACTCATTATAAACAAAATGAATTTCGTCATACTTGTTAGTCTTAAAAAAGTGCATTAATTTATTAGAAATACTTACTGCCATTTTGTAAGATAGCTCTTTAGAAACATTAGGTACACTCTCTACGGCTTCAATCTGTCGTGCTTTAAAATAATCGATGGCTTTTTTGCCGATTAAAAACAAACCTATACTTTTATATTTATTTGCCTCTGTTGTTAAAAAATTTTCTGCAAAACGATTAACCGTGGTATTAAAACCTCCGCACAAACCTCTATCTCCACTAACTACCACTAACAAAATATTTTCTACTTTGTCTTTTTTTTCTAAAAAAGGGTGTTGAATTTTTGGGTTTTTAACAAGGCGAGAAATTAAAGATCGCAACTGTTGTGCGTAAGGGCGCATATTAATAATATGTGCTTGCGCCTTACTAAGTTTAGCAGCAGATACCATCTTCATAGCTTTGGTAATCTGTTGCGTATTAGTAACGCTGGTAATTCGACTGCGAATGTCTTTCATATTAGACATATATTTAAAACCCCTTTTCTACTCTTCTTAATAATTACTTTGCAAAAATAATTGCAAATTTGTCTAATGCCTTTTTTAATGCTTTTTTAATTTCATCGGTAATTTTATTACCGGCCTCTAAATCTGTTATAATGTTTGCATGGTTTTGATAAATAAATTCTAACAGTTGTTTTTCATAACTGGCAGAGTCAGACTCTTGTACTTCGTCCATATAACCATTGGTTACAGCAAAAATCGAGATAATCTGATCATAAACTTTATAGGGCGTATATTGAGGTTGCTTTAGCACCTCAACCATGCGGCGACCTCGAGCCAGTTGTGCTTGCGTTGTTTTATCTAAATCAGAAGCAAAAGCAGAGAAAGCTTCTAGCTCTCTAAACTGTGCTAAAGATAATTTTAAAGTTCCTGCTACTTGTTTCATAGCTTTAATTTGCGCGTCCCCGCCTACGCGAGAAACCGACTTTCCCACATTCACTGCTGGTCGAATACCTTTGTGAAATAAATCGGTTTCTAAAAAAATCTGTCCATCAGTAATCGAAATTACATTGGTAGGAATGTAGGCCGAAATATCTCCCGCTTGAGTTTCAATAATAGGCAAGGCTGTTAAAGATCCGCCGCCTTCGTCTTTATTTAATTTACAAGCTCTTTCTAAAAGACGGGAATGAATATAAAATACATCCCCAGGAAAAGCTTCTCTTCCCGGAGGTCGTCTTAATAATAAAGATAATTGTCGGTAAGCTTGTGCTTGTTTAGTAAGGTCATCATAAATAATTAATGCGTGTTTACCATTGTCTCTGTAGTGCTCGGCCATAGCGCAACCAGAAAAGGGAGCTAAAAATTGTAAGGGCGCCGATTGAGAAGCCGTGGCTGCAACAACAGTAGTGTATTCCATAGCTCCCGCTTGAGTTAGTTTTTCCACCACCTGTGCTACTGTAGATTGTTTTTGTCCGATAGCTACATAAAAACAATGAACATTCTGCCCTTTTTGATTAATAATAGTATCAATAGTAATAGCGGTTTTTCCCGTTTGACGATCACCAATAATTAATTCCCTTTGTCCGCGGCCAATGGGGATCATAGAATCAATCGCTTTAATTCCCGTTTGCATTGGTTCACTAACTGGATAACGAGTCATCACCCCTGGAGCTTTTGCTTCAATTAATCGAAACTCTTTAGTATCAATAGCGCCTTTACCATCAATGGGTCTTCCCAGTACATCTACCACTCGGCCCAACAGTGCGTCTCCCACAGGAACACGAACAATTTTTTTTGTTCGCTTAACTTCATCGCCCTCGCGAATACTGCGGTCTTCTCCAAAAACCACCACACCCACAGAGTTCTCTGCTAAGTTTAAAGCCATTCCGTATAAATCGGCAGAAAATTGTACAAGCTCCCCTACCATTACATTTTCTAAACCATGAATTTGTGCAACTCCATCTCCCACAGACAAAACCGTGCCCACTTCTTCAAAGTTTAATTTTTGGTCATAGTTGGCAATTTGATCTTTTAAAATTCCGCTAATCTCATCAATACGAATAGATACATCCATGCTTTGTCTCCTTAAAAACTTAGGTTTCTTTTTATATGTTTATTTAAATTATCTATTTTATTATTAAACGAAGTGTTTAGTGTGTGCCCTGCAATCCTAACAATAAAGCCTTCGGCTAAAGAAGGGTCTTGTTTGTACTCTAAAGTAACATTGGCTTTAAACTGATCCACTAAAGCAGTTTCTAACTGTTTTTTTTCTAAATCGCTTAGCGAGGCTACGCTAATAACACTTCCCTTTAATATTTTGTTATGTTCGTTTTGCAACAAAAACAAAAGCGAAATTATATTTTTTATTAAAAAAAATCTTTTGTTTTCTAACAACAAAGATAAAAAGTTTTTTGTAACCGTGTGAAAGCTAAATTTATCTAAAACAACCTGCAGGGCTTGCTTTTGCTTTTTTATAGAAGAAACTTGGTTGTCAAAAAACAACAAAAAGCTTGGTTCTTTTTCAAACAAGGCCAAAAGATTATTACAATCTTTTAGTACTTCTTTAATGCAGGCTTGCTCCATGGCTAAGGAGTAGTATGCCTTTGAATAAGTTTGTGCTAGTTTAGTTTTTTTCATTAAAGTTCTTGGTTTCTTTTTTATTTTTTAACAGCGACAAATTTATACTGCTAGCAGTACCTTGGGTTTTTTGATTATCTAAAGCCTTTTCGCAGGCGGTGTGTAATAATAACTCGGCCAAGTGGTTTTTGGCTTGCAAAACCTCGGCTTGTATTTGGCTTTTAGATTTTTTTAAAATATGTGCTGCTTGAGCATTTGCAGAAGCTATTTGTTCTTCTGACATTTGTGCAGAGTGAGCCTTGGCCTCTTCTATTTTTTGTGTAACCGCCCGAGATAATTGCTGCCACTTATCTTGCCATTGTTGAAGAATCACTTTTGTTTCATTAGCCTTTTTATTTGCGCTAGCTTCTTCTGATAAAAAATGATCTTTTTGCGTTTTAATAGCCACTGCAAGAGGCTTTTTTAAAAAAATTTTTACAAGAATAATTAACAAACTAAAATTAACTACTTGGCTAATAATTAATCCCCAAGGAATTCCCCCGTGGGCCCCCGATGCGGCTTCTGCAAAAAAAGGAAAAGTAAAAATAGAAATAAATAAAATAAACATAATAAATTATAAAACGCTTTTGGTAATTACTTTGCTTAGCTCTTGCGAAAAAGGGGTTATTTGTTCTTTTTGTTTGTTAACTTCGCTATCAATTTTTACTTGTAAATCGGCTATTAATTTTTCTGCACTGTTTTGTGCTGTGGTTATTATTTCTTGTTCTTTTTGCACTGTCGCTTTTTTGTCTTCTGCAAAAATAGCCTGCACCTGTTTATTTAAATCTTTTAGTTTAACTTCGTATTTTTCTTGAAATTTTTGTGTTTGAATTTTGTCGGCTTCTTCTTTCTTTCCTTGCCCCTCTACTAAATTACATCTTTGTAAATAGGCTTTGTAGTAAGCTTGAAACAAAGCCAACAAAAAAATATAGCTAATTAAAAATAAAATTCCTTGAACAAAAAAGGTGTAATTTAGCCCCAAGTCAGTAATTAGTTTCATGGCTATCTTATTAAATTTTATGCCCAAAAGGGTCAAGCTTTATTCTGAATTTGCTGGCCTAATCTGTGGCTTTAATTTTTTTAATGCTTCCTTCAAACAGGGCTCCATCTTTCACCTCTAAAACCGCTGTTTCAATAAAACCTTTTACCACCGCAGTGGGTTGCAATAGAACCTTTTTTTTAGCAAAAATTTCTACATTGTTCATAGATCCCGAAACAATAACCGTATCTACTAAAATTTTTCCCTCTACAAGAGCTCCTTCTTGAACTACTAAAGTTCCTTGTGACTCTAAAGAGCCTTTAAACTCCCCTCCCATTTTTAAAACACCATCAAAGCGTAAATGGCCTTCAAAAAAAGTTCCCTCTGTTAAAAGCCCTGTTACTTCGCTGTTTTGAAACATGATTTACTTTAAACCCACTAAAGACTGCACAATATTGTTAAGTTGTTCGTCTGTGGAAAAATGAATACTCAAACAACCCTGACCACTTGAATACTCTATCTGAACTTTAGTCCCCAGTTTTCTCTGAATTTGTTCCTGTACCTTGCTTAATTGTATTTCTTTTTCGGTTTTTGCCTTGCCGGTAAAGCTGGCCGCTTTTTCCTTTAGCTTTTCTTTTTTAATTAACCGTGACAAAGCTTGTACGCTTAAATCTTTTTTAACCGCTAAATAAGCAAATCGTTTTTGTAGCCCTAAGCCTTCTAAACTTAACAATAACTTCGCTTGCCCTAAAGATAGTTTGTTTTCCCTTAAAAGCTTACGCACTTCTGTGTCTAAATTTAATAATCTTAATAAATTAGCTAAAGAGGCGCGGTTTTTTCCCAGCCTATCTGCCAAAACCTGCTGAGTAACCCCTTGTGTATTTAGTAATTTTTGTAAAGCTTCTGCTTCTTCCATAGGGTTTAAATCTTCTCTTTGTATGTTTTCTATTAAAGCTAACTCTGCAGAATGCTTATCATTGGCTTCTTTAACAATAACAGGAACCTTGCTTAAGCCCGCTTTTTGAGCCGCTCTCCATCGTCTTTCTCCTGCTATAATTTCAAAGGCTCGTTCTCCGCAAGACCTTACCACTATGGGTTGCAAAATTCCTTGCACCTTAATAGATTGAGACAAAGCCTGCAAAGCTTCGTCGTTAAAAATGTCTCGTGGTTGATTTTTGTTAGGGCGAATCCACTCTACAGACACAAACAAAACCCCTTGGTTTATATTAGTTGCTGTGGGTGCG